>JANOXT010000252.1:0-9152 GCA_031418555.1 Lysobacterales bacterium
ATCAAACAGCGTGCGGAAGCCGAACTGGTGCGCGTGCGTGCCGAAATGTACACGATCGCGCAGCAGGTGCTGAAAGGGAAACCCAATGCACCGGACATGCCCGAAAGCCCGAACAACGACCAGCAGCAGACGGCGATCGAAGCTGCGCTTGAACTGGCCTATGCCGACAAGCCTAAGCGCGAAGCTGTGGTCGACGCGGCAAAAGAGGCGCTGGCGCAAGCGACTGCGTTTACGAAAGCCAAGGATCTGGTCACCGTCCCGGACGATCCGGTCGAGATCATTCTGATGCCGGAATTCCAGCGCGGCGTTGCGGTCGCCTACTGCGATTCGCCCGGCCCGCTGGACAAGGGTCTGAAAACCTACTACGCGATCTCGCCGATTCCCGACGACTGGACCGACCAGCAGACCGACTCGTTCCTGCGCGAATACAACAGCCGGATGATCCAGCTGCTGTCGATCCATGAAGCGATGCCGGGGCACTATCTGGAAGGCGCGCATTCGGCGCGGCATCCGTCGACGCTGCGCGGGGTGCTGCGCTCGGGCATGTTCGCAGAGGGTTGGGCGGTCTATACCGAATCGTTGATGATGGAACAGGGTTACCTCGAAAACGATCCGCTGTTTCATCTGGTGCGCGACAAGTTCTATCTGCGCACGGTCGCCAACGCGATCCTGGACCAGGGCGTACAGGTCGACGGCTGGACCAAAGCACAGGCGATGGATCTGATGGTCAAGCGCACCTTCCAGCAGGAGCGCGAGGCTGAAGGCAAGTGGGTCCGCGCCCAGCTGACCAGTGCGCAGCTGCCAACCTACTTCGTGGGCGTGCAGGAACACTTCGACCTGCGCAAGGCGATGCGGCAAAAACTCGGCAAGGACTTCAAGCTCAAGCCCTATCATGATCAGGTGCTGTCCTACGGCGCACCGCCGGTGCGCTTCGTACGGGCGATGATGCTGGGCGAAAGCATCCGCTAAGCCGGCTGGCGCCTCGGCGGGGGCATCTGGGTACAAGTCGCGCAGGTATCCCTTGGCCCTGCCTTTCAGGGCCGCTATGCTCTGCGCGTCAGCCCAAGGCTGCGGGCCGTGGATATTCAACTGGATGTCCTGCAGGGACATTCGCTCCGCGCTTCATCCGCTACCAATCCGTTCGAAGAGAGTAAAGCACGTGAGTATTTTCGATTCGGTCAAACGATGGCGCGACACGCTGCGAGGGCGCGATACGCCGGCCGTGGCAGCGCCCGCGCCAACCCCCATCGTCATGACGCTACCGCCGCGCCCACCGACGCCTACGCCCGAAGAGCTGGATGCGCTGGCAGAGGCGGCCACACCGGAGGTATTGGTAGAGGCAGCGCTGGCTCAGCCGATGGCCGACGAAGCCTATGAGGGTCCGGAGCGCAGGGAAAAACCGCGCAGCAATGTCCGTCCGGGCACTCGAGTGTTGATCATCGACGACTCGACGACGATTGTCGCGGTGTTGCGCAAGATGCTGCAGCAGAACGGCTTCCAGACGCTGGAAGCCTATACCGCCGAAGAAGGGTTGGAGCTTGCGCGCGATCTGGCGCCCGACCTGATCTTTCTGGACATTGTGCTGCCGGGCATGGACGGCTTCGCCGCGCTGCGCGCCCTGCGCCGCGAGCCCAATACCAAGCAGGTTCCGATCATCATGATCAGCGGCAACCTGCAGGCCACCGAGCAGTTCTATGTGCAGCGCATCGGTGCCGACGATTTCATGAAGAAGCCATTTTCGCGACCGGAAGTCTTCGCGCGCATCGACCGTCTGCTGGATGCCGAAGGCGTGCCGCGGCGTGCGTCGATGGTGGGCGTGGCGATGCCGATCCCGGCCGAGTGATTCTGCGCGGGCGGCTTACCTTGCAGGCCGCTGACTCAACACCACACTGCCCAGAATCAACGCGCCAGCGATGCCCATGGTGAGCGTCAGCGGTTCGTCCAGCAACAGCCATGCCCATGCCACGCCGAACAGCGGTACCAGATAGGTCGCGGTTGCGGCGCGGCTGGCGCCGATCCGCGCGATCAGCCGGTAATACATGACGAAAGCGATGCCCGTGCACAGCACGCCCAGCGCAGCCACCGCGGCCCATGATGTTGTCGATATCGCGTGCTGCGGCCACTGTGCGACCGCGAAAGGCGCGGTCATCAGCGCCGCACAGCCCAGCGTGGCCGCTGCCACCGCCGTCGCCGGCAGACCGGCAAGATGCCGCTTCACGAGATTGCCGCCAACGCCGTAGAGCAATGCCGCCGTAGTGCCGGCCGCGACCGGCAGGCCGATGCTGGCGCCGGCGACTTTACCGCTGGCCAGTACGATCACGCCGGCGAATCCCGCAGCAAGCGCGACGACGCGCCGCGGACCGATTTTTTCGCCATAAAACAGAAAGGCGACCAGCGCAGCGAACAGCACCGCCATCGAATTGGTGATCGCCCCGACGCCTGCCGGCGCATGCTGCGCCGCCCATGCGAACAGCGTGAACGGAATCGCCGAATTGATCGCGCCGATCAGCGCAAGTCGCGGCCACAGATGGCGGTCGAATGTATTGCGCTCGCGCCACAGAAACGGCAGCAGAATCGCCGCGCCCAGGGCCAGGCGGATCGCGACCAGCGGCGTGGCCCCGAATTCCGGCGCCGCCACCCGCATGAACATGAAGGAGGCACCCCAGATGGCGCCGAGCAGGCCGAGTTCGAGAGGCGTGACCCAGGGTTTGTGCGTTTCCGCCGCCGCCGGCGTGGGCAAAGCTTGCGATGCGTTCATGCACTGGAGCCCTCTGTGAATTCGGCGTGGGTGGCGTTACGGACATCGCGATGCGAAGCATCGCCGGGGATATCGATCTGAACCGCTCGACCACTCACGCGGATACCGCCCGCAGCACCGATTTCAACCCGCAATCGGCTGGGCCGCCCCATATCATCCCCTTGGCGGATCTCGATCGAGGTCGGCGTTGCGACCAGCTCAAGCGCCCGCAGATAGCCGCCAAACGCGGCTGCAGCTGCGCCGGTGGCCGGATCCTCGATCACGCCGCCGACTGGAAACGGGTTACGGGCATGGAACAGGATTTGTGTCTCGCGCCAGATCAATGCGACAGTGGTGAGGTCGTTGGCAAGCATGATCTTTTCAAGCGCTTCGATATCGTAATCCAGATCGCCCAGACGCGCTCTGGTCGCGACGGCAAGGATCAGATGCCACGCACCGGCGAAAGCCACGCGCGGCGGCAGCGCCGGATCGAGTTCCTCCTGCCGCCAGTGCAGTGCGGCCAGCGCATCGGCAACCAGATCCGGAGCGGCAGCTTCAACCCGCGGCGCAACGCTGGTCAGCGTCGCCACCGGACCATCCGCCGCTGCGAACACCTCGACCGGCACCTCGCCAACGCTGGTTTCAAACCGGAGCAATGTCTCAGCAGTCCTGTCAAACAAGGCGATCGCGCTGGCGATGGTGGCGTGCCCGCAGAACGGCACTTCCGCGCGCGGGCTGAAATAGCGCACGCGATAGCGGCCCGGACCCGCAGCGGTCAGGAACGCCGTTTCCGAATATCCAACCTCGGCCGCGACCGCCTGCATCTGCGCGTCGCTCAGCTCGCCGGCGTCGAGCATCACCCCTGCTGGGTTGCCGCCTTGGGGCGTATCGGTAAATGCGGCGTAGCGCAGGAGGGTCGGCATTGCGGTTCCTTTGAAGGCGATGCGGGACGAAGGTCAGGCAGCCATTATGGTTTCCGGCGACACGACCACAAGCGCATACTTTCGAAGCCAGACACAAATATGATTTGAGGCTCGCATGACCATCCGACCGGAACTGTTGCCTGCCTTGGCTGCGTTTGAAGCCGCCGCCCGCCACCAGAACTTCGCCCACGCCGCCGAGGAGCTGCATCTCACCGCCAGCGCGGTCAGCCATCACGTGCGCAAACTCGAGCAGCGGATCGGCGTGGCGCTGTTCCAGCGGCACGCGCGCGGGGTCACGCTCACCGCCGAAGGCAGGCTTCTGGCCGATGCTGCCGGCAGCGCGCTTTCGGACCTGGACGGCGTGCTGCGCGGCCTGCACAGCGGGCGCGACGACCTCGACCGGGTCCGCATTACCACCCTGCATTCGCTGATCTACACCTGGCTGCTGCCGCGACTGCCGGATCTGGCTGCGCTGCACCCGCAACTGCGGCTGGTGTTCGACAGCGGCATCGGCCTGACCCGCTTCGATGATGGCGGGCCCGACCTGGGTATTCGCCACGGGCCCGGGCACTGGCCCGGGCTCACCGCGCACCACGTCATGGACGATGCGCTGTTTCCGATGGCCACCGCCGAGATCGCCAAGCGCGTGGCAACCCCCGCCGACATCGCCCGGCTGCCGCTGGTGTCCGATCTTGCCCGTCAGGGCTGGCACGACTGGTTCCGCGCCGCCGGCGTGCACGGCGCGCAGCTCGATGTGCGCCACACCTTCAGCGACAGCACCGCAGCGCTGGAAGCGTCAGCGCTCGGGCTGGGCGCAACGCTGGCACGCGAAAAGATCGCGAAACCCTGGCTCGACAACGGCCGCCTGCATCGTTTGCCCGGCCCGATGCTGTCGACGCGCTGGAGCTACTACATCGTGTACCCGTCGCATCGCCGCCTGCGTCCGGCGGCGCAGCGGTTCGTCGACTGGCTGCTGTCGGTCAGCGCGCCGGAACGCGCTTGAAGCCCAATGCGCAGACCGGCGTTGAAGTCCAGCGATCAAGACCAGCGATAATGCGCGGCCTCACGCCGCAGAACCACGATGACCGCACCATCCACCGCGACCCGCACCGCTTGGCTGCAGATCCATTTCTGCGTGGTGCTGTGGGGCTTCACCGCGATCATCGGCAAGCTGATCAGCCTGCCGGCGCTGCCGCTGGTGTGGTGGCGGATGCTGCTGGTGGTCGCGCTGCTGATCCTGCTGCCGCGGGTGCGGCGCGGCCTGCGCGCGATGCCTGCGCGTCTGCGCTGGAGCTACGCGGGCATCGGCGCGCTGGTCGCGCTGCACTGGCTTACGTTCTATGCGGCGATCAAACTGTCCAACGCTTCGGTCGGTGCCACCTGCATGGCGCTGGCGACGGTGTTCACCGCGCTGATCGAGCCGCTGCTCACCGGCAAACGGCTGTCCAAGCGCGAGGTCGGGCTGGGCATCGCGGTGCTGCCGGGCGTGGCGCTGGTCGCGGGCGGCGTGCCCGGCGATATGCTGATCGGCGTGGTGGTCGGGACGGTCTCGGCGCTGTTCGTCGCCTGCTTCAGTTCGCTCAATAAACGTCTGGTCGAACACAGCGACGCGCTATCGGTCACGGCGCTGGAAATGGCCGCCGGCGTGGCGGCGATGACCCTCCTTGCGCCGCTGTCCGGGCTGCTCTCGCCGGTCTTCGGCGGTGACCCGTTCGTATTGCCGGATCTGCACGACGGCTTGTACCTGCTGACATTGGCGGTGGCCTGCACGCTGGTACCGTTCGCGCTGTCACTGATAGCGCTGCGGCATCTCAGCGCGTTCGGGGCGCAGCTGGCGATCAATCTGGAGCCGGTCTACGCGATCGCGCTGGCGATCCTGCTGCTGGGCGAACAGCGCGAACTCACGCCGCAGTTTTATCTCGGCGTTGCGATCATCCTCGGCGTGGTGCTGGTCTATCCATTGCTGGTCCGGCCACGGAAGATCGAAACCGCAGAATCGACAAGAGAATCGACAAGCAGGCTGGGCTGAAAAGCCCGGCATCGACATCACCATCGCGATCATGAAAGCCAAGCTGGGCTTCTCAGCCCAGCCTGCTTCGTTTTCTGATCGCACCGGCTTTAGCGCTCATCTACATCGGAAACGACTAGAATCGGGCAAATTCACGGCGAACACGCATGTACCTGGAGTACTACGGCCTCGAACAGGCGCCGTTCTCGATCACGCCCGACCCGCATTACGTGTTCCTCAGCGAACACCACCGGGATGCGCTGGCGCATCTGCTCTACGGCATCCGTCAGGGCGGCGGCGGCGGTTTCGTCCAGCTGACCGGTGAAGTCGGCACCGGCAAGACCACCCTGAGCCGGCTGCTGCTGAACCAGCTCCCCGAGAACACCCACGCCGCGCTGGTGCTGAATCCGCGGCTGGAGCCGGCGGAACTGCTGCAGACCATCTGCGAAGAACTGCGCCTGCCCGTGAGCGAGAAGATCAGCGTGCCCACAGCACCCGCCACTACCGGCAAGCGCAAAAGCCGGGCGGCAGCCCCCAAGCCGCCTGGCGGGAAAGCAATGTTCGACGCGCTCAGCGCGTATCTGCTGGAGGCCTACGCAAAGGGCGACAAAGTGGTGCTGATCATCGACGAAGCCCAGAACCTGTCGACCGAAGCGCTGGAACAGGTGCGGCTGCTGACCAATCTGGAAACCGAAACCCAGAAGCTGCTGCAGATCATTCTGATCGGCCAGCCGGAACTGCGCGAGACGCTCGCCCGCCCGGAGCTGCGCCAGCTCGCGCAGCGCATCACCGCGCGCTATCACCTGCGTCCGCTCGATCTGGCCGGCACCACCGCTTACCTGCGCCACCGTCTGACCACTGCAGGCGCCGCGCGCTTTCCGTTTTCCAACGATGCCGTACGTCGCGTGTATCGGCGCAGCGACGGCGTACCGCGCCTGATCAATGTGGTCTCGGAACGCGCGCTGCTCGGCGGCTACGCGCACGACCTGCTGACGATCGATGCGAAAACCGTCGACCGTGCCGCAGACGAAGCGCTGGCGCCGTCGGCGCAGGCCAGCACCGAACGCCATCGCACTCCGCTGGTCATCGCAGGCGTGCTGGTCTGCGCGGTAGCGGCCATCGCGTTCGCGCTGTCGCGGACTGCACCGGCGGATGCGCCCATGCCGCAGCAAGCAAACCGCTCGCCTGCAGCCACGCCGTCAACGCCGATCGCAGTAGCCGCATCGCCGTCGCCTGCGCTCGATGGCGACGCATTGCTGCAACGCGTACGGGCGTCGTCGCCGACATCGCTGCGCGCGTGGCAATCGCTCGTCGCAACGTGGAAAGCACCGGCCACGGTGCGAAAGACAATGCCCGATGCCTGCCCGCCCGCGCCCGCGCCCGGCTGGCGCTGCCTGCGCAGCCGCGCCAGTCTCGATCAACTGCTGCGCTTCGATCGTCCGGTGCTGCTGCGTCTGCGCGCCGAGCCGCAGGCGGTATGGGCATCACTGTTGAACGCCGATGCCCAGCGCGTACGCATCGCGCTCGACGGTGTCGCGCTGGACATTGATCGCGTCGCGCTGGCCGGCGTATGGAACGGCGAATATCTTGCGATCTGGCCCGCCCCGGATGCGCTCGAAAGCGGATTCGCGGCGGGCGATGCCAAGGCCGTGGAATGGGTCAAGCGTCGACTGGCATTGGGCAACGCCGACACCAGCGATCTCGCCTCTGCGCTGCGCGCGTTCCAGGCCCGTCAAGGCCTGCGCAGCGACGGCATGCTGAACCCGGAGACGCTGTTCGCGCTGTCGAGCCGCGAACCCGGCCCGCACCTGTCCGCATCGGAGAAATGACCGATGTCTTTCATCCTCGATGCGCTGCGTAAATCCGAAACCGCCCGCCGCCGCAGCGAAGCGCCCGATCTGTTCACCACCATGCCGGGCGCGGCCGCATCCGCACCTGCGCGCGCGCAGTGGCCGATGCTGGCAGTCGGTGGTGTCGGCGTGCTGTCGTTGATCGTCGCACTATGGCTGTTCTCTCAGCGCGCGCCCTCACCAGCAGCTGTCGAAATCGCAACGGATCCGGCCGCCAGCGCAAGCACACCCCTGCTCGAAACGCGTGAATCTTCCTCATCCTCCGCCGCCAACGCCACGCCTGCGCCGGCCTTGAATACCGCACCCGTCGAACCGGCTATTCCGCCGCCGACCCAGCCACGCGTTTCGCCGCTCACGCCCGCGCAAATCCCAGTGTCGCCGATGCCCGACATCGCGAACCCGCGCGACCTGCCTGCACCGCCGCAAACCCCCACATCACCACCGGCACCGCCGACACCGCCGGCCGCCACAACACTGCCCGCTGGCGATCGGATCGTATCGCTCGGAGATCTCGACCCCGGCATACGCAATCAACTGCCGCCGCTGAAACTCAGCATGCATCTTTGGAACGAGACGCCATCGCAGCGCTTCGTGATTCTCGATGGCCAGCGGCTGAAGGAAGGCGATGTACTGGGCGAGATCGTGATCGAACGGATCACCCGCGATGGCGCGATGCTGGCGTGGCGCGGCGGGCGTTTGAAGATCGAACTGCGATAAGACTTGTCACATCATTTCATCGCGTTGCATGGCGCAAAAAAGATCCGGGAAGCTGCAGCTTGCGCGCGGAGGCTGCCGACAATGCTGTGTCAGCAGCCTCGCTGCGGAATTACTCGCCCATGTAGCAGCAGTTCAATTTGTTGCCGTCCAGGTCGCGGAAGTAGGCGGCATAGAATCCCGCAGAACGCTGACCCGGGGCGCCTTCGTCGGTACCGCCCAGCGTGAGCGCCTTGGCGTAAACGCGATCGACCTGTTCGCGGCTGGTCGCGTTCATCGCGACCATCGCGCCATTGCCGACGGTCGCGGGGTTCTTGTCGAACGGATACGTAATGCCAAGGCCGGCGCCGTCCTGCGAGTTGCCCCAGGCGATGAAGTAGTCGGGTTCATCCATGAAACGCTTCGCGCCCAGTTCGGCGAGCACTTCATCGTAGAAAGCGGCGGCCCGGGCGAGGTCTTTCGTACCGAGTGTGGCGTAGGCAAGCATGAGGATGTCCTTTGTGTCGGGGAAACGGCAGGATCCGCGAATACCGCTGACAACGGACTGTCAGTAGTGTTCGTGGCACGCGGTATCCTATCGCCGATTTCGCCGCTGGCGGAACCGCTGCAGCCAGAATCGCAGCACAACGCTGCCGCAGCACACCACCGCACAACAGGATCGCCGCATGACCACCCTGCTTTTCGAACTCGACCGCGATCACGTCGAGCTGAACCAGCTGCTGAAACTCACCGGCATCTGCGACAGCGGCGGCGCCGGCAAACATCTGGTCGCCACCGGTGCGGTGCGCGTGAACGGCGAAGTCGAATTGCGCAAGACCTGCAAGATTCGCCACGGTCAGCGCGTGACCGTGGGCGATATGGTGATTGAAGTCGCGACCATGTGCTCAAAGTAGGCTGGGCTGAAAAGCCCAGCAATATGC
>JANOXT010000253.1:0-6580 GCA_031418555.1 Lysobacterales bacterium
CCTTGAAGGCCGGCAGATGGTGATGATGATCGCGCCGAAAAAGAAATAATTTCGGCAGGCCCGCACTCAATCAGGTCAAGCGATCGGGAAAACAAAGGACGCCGCAGTGCGTCCTTTGTTTTTTGGGTGTTGCAGCATCCACTGTCGAATTGAAGGCCAAGACCATCCGGTATCGCCTCCGAAATCTCAACCCCATGATTTGCATGGAAAAGATTTGCATGGAATGGCCCGCGCAGGCATAATGGCCGGCCCGGTTCGCCGGGGTGTTGCATGTTTCACTATTGGACCCGCCTGCGAACTGGAAGATTAGTCTTCCAGATCAAAGGCCTATCACCGGCAGGGCAGGACGGAAAGTGTGGCGCAAGCCACCGCCCAGGCCAGTACTCGAAACGACCCCAAGGATCATCCATGCCCAAGATCAAGACCAATCGGGCGGCGGCCAAGCGCTTCCGGAAGACAGCTTCCGGCAAGTACAAATGCGGCCACGCCAACAAGAGCCACATCCTCACCAAGAAAGCGACCAAGCGGAAGCGCAACCTCCGGCAGACGAACCACGTTCGCCCCGAGGACGCTGGCCGTCTGGACCGCATGCTTCCGTACTTGTGAGGAGATTGAACAATGGCAAGAGTTAAACGTGGTGTCACGGCGCGTCGCCGTCACAAGAAAATCCTGAAGCAGGCCAAGGGCTACTACAACGCCCGCCGCAAAGTCTTCCGCGTCGCCAAGCAGGCGGTCACGAAGGCGCTGCAGTACGCCTACATCGGCCGCAAGCAGAAGAAGCGCAATTTCCGCAGCCTGTGGATCGCCCGCATCAATGCGGCTACCCGCAGCCACGGCATGAGCTACAGCCGCTTCATCAACGGCATGTTGAAAGCCGGTATCACCCTCGATCGCAAAGTGCTGGCCGACATCGCCGTGCACGACGCCAAGGGTTTTGCCGTGCTGGTCGAAGCTGCCGCCAAAGCGTTGGGCAACGAGACCGCCGGCAAGCCCGACGATCTGAAAATCATCGAAGGGATCGGCCCGAAAATCGCCGAGATCCTTGCAGCCGCCGGCATTTCAACCTTCGCCAAGCTTGCCTCGACCGATCAGGCCAAGCTGCGCGAGATCCTCGATGCAGCCGGCAGCAAATTTGCGGCGCACGATCCGACCACCTGGCCGCAGCAGGCGAAGCTCGCTGCCGAAGGCAAGATGGATGCGCTGAAAGTGCTGCAGGACGAGCTGCAGGGCGGTCGCGCCGCGTAAGTGCGTTCCGCTCCGTCGCGATGTATTGCACGACATGGGGAAGGGCGCGAGTCCTTCCCCATGTTCGTTTCCGGGCCATACATTTGATTGTTGCCATGCGGGGCTCTGCGAGTGATCGGGTTTCTTGGCGGCTTCAATGCGACAGCGGATCCCTCTCTTCGCCTTTGCGAGTGATGAAGACAAATTTCGTTGGGGATGACGACAAGGTTGTGAGCACATGAGCGATATCGAAGCACTATCGGCCCAGGGCCTCGCGGACATCGCGGCCGCACAATCGCCCGATGCACTGGAAGCGCTGCGCATTGCGCTGCTCGGCAAGAGCGGCAGCATCACCGCGCAGCTCAAGGCCTTGGGCGCGTTACCGGCCGATCAGCGTAAAACCGCGGGTGAAGCGATCAACCGTGCCCGCGACGTCATCGGCGACGCGCTGTCCGCGCGCAAGACCGAGCTCGACGAGATCGTGCTCAGCGCACGTCTTGCCAGCGAAACCATCGACGTGACCTTGCCGGGCCGCGACGCCGCGCGCGGCGGCCTGCATCCGGTAACGCGCACGCTGGAGCGCATGACCGACATCTTCGCCCGGCTCGGTTACGAACTGTCCGATGGCCCCGAGATCGAGGACGACTGGCACAACTTCGAAGCGCTGAATTTTCCGCCTCATCATCCGGCGCGTGCGATGCACGATACGTTCTACTTTCCTGCAGACAGCCGCGGCGTTGCCCGTCTGTTGCGCACGCACACCTCCGGCGTGCAGGTGCGTTACATGCAGAATGCGGTCGCCATTCAAACTGGTCCGCCGCTGAGGATGATCGCCGCCGGCAAGGTCTACCGCAGCGACAGCGACCAGACCCACACGCCGATGTTCCACCAGGTCGAAGGTTTGCTGGTCGACGAGCACGCCAGTTTCGCCGACCTCAAAGGCACGCTTTCCGAATTCGTGCGTGCATTCTTTGAACGCGATTTCGACATGCGCTTCCGCCCGAGCTACTTTCCGTTCACCGAGCCGTCGGCAGAAGTCGATATCGCATGGCAGCAGCCGGACGGTTCGACGCGCTGGCTCGAAGTGCTGGGCTGCGGCATGGTCCATCCCAACGTGCTGCGCAACGTCGGCATCGATCCGGAGCGTTACACCGGTTTTGCATTCGGTCTGGGCGTGGAGCGCTTCGCGATGCTGCGTTACGGCGTCAACGATCTGCGCGATTTCTTCGACAACGATGTGCGGTTTCTTCGGCAGTTTGCGTAGGGCGGGTCTTGACCCGCCATCGCGGTATGTCCGTTCGCCTCGGATGCGTGAAGAAACCGTGCCGTTCGTTCTCGATGTTTCCGAAACATTGCAATGGTGGGCCAAGACCCGCCCTACGGTGAAGAAATGAAATTTTCCGAAAACTGGCTGCGTCAACACGTCAAGACCGATGCGTCGCGCGATCAGCTTGCAGCGACGCTGACGGCGATCGGTCTGGAAGTCGAAGAGATGACCGTGCTCGGCGCGGCGCTCGATGGCGTGCTGGTCGCGCGTATCGTCGAATGCGCCAGACATCCGGAAGCCGATCGTCTGCAGGTCTGTCAGGTCGATGCGGGGCAGGGCCATCTTCTGCAGATCGTCTGCGGCGCGCCGAACGCGCGTGCCGGCCTGGTGGCGCCGCTCGCGATCATCGGCACCAAAGTCGGCGAACTCACGATCAAGGCGGCCAAGCTGCGCAACGTCGAATCCAACGGCATGCTCTGTTCGGCAAAAGAGCTGGGGATCGATGCCGATGCGTCCGGCCTGCTGGAATTACCCGCTGACGCGCCAGTCGGAATGCCGCTGGCCGATTATCTCGGCCTTCCCGACGCCAGCATCGAATTGAAGCTGACCCCCAACCGCGCCGACTGTTTCAGCGTATATGGCATCGCTTTCGATGTCGCCGCCGCGCTCGACAGCACCGTCGAACCGTTCGATGCGGTGCCGGTGCCCGCGCAGAGCGACGCCATGCTGGCGGTAGAGCTGGATGCGGGTCCGAACGTGCCGCGCTTCGTGGGCCGTGTGATCGACAGCGTCGATGCCAATGCCGCCACGCCGCTGTGGATGGCCGAACGTCTGCGCCGCAGCGGTGTGCGTCCGATCAGTTTTCTGGTCGATGTTACCCAGTACGTGATGCTGGAACTGGGTCAGCCGATGCATGCCTTCGACAAGGACATGCTGCAATCGCCGGTCGTCGTGCGTCATGCGCGCGCGGGCGAGGAAACCAAGCTGCTCGACGGCCGCACGGTGGCGCTCGACGAAGATTTTCTGGTCGTCTCCGACAGTCGTGGCGGCAGGGCGGCGCGTGCGGTCGCACTGGGCGGCATCATGGGCGGCCACGACACCCGCGTCACCGATATGACACGCAGTGTCTTTCTCGAAGCGGCGCACTGGATTCCTTCCGCCATCATCGGACGTAGCCGCAAACTTGGCTTGCACACCGATGCCGGCCACCGCTTCGAGCGAGGCGTCGATCCCGAACTGCCGCGAATCGCAGTCGAATACGCGACAAAACTCATTCTGCAAGTCGCGGGCGGCGTGCCGGGCCCCGTCGTCGAAGCCGTGCGCAACAAGGATCTGCCCAAGCCGCAGCTTGTAGCCCTGCGTCGCGAGCGTCTTGCGCGCGTGCTTGGCGTGCAGGTGCCTGATGCCGAGGTCGAACGCATCCTGCGCGCGCTGGGTCTGGACGTGGAGGCTATGGCCGATGGCTGGCGCGTGACCGCGCCGACACGCCGCTTCGACATCGCGATCGAAGAGGACCTGATCGAAGAGATCGCGCGCATCCACGGCTACAACGCGATCCCCACCACCCTGCCGGGCAGCGCCACGCGCGTGGCCTCGCCCAGCGAAACCGTGCTGGATGAAGCCACCGTGCGTCGCCAGCTGGTGTCGCGCGATTTTCTGGAAGCGATCAACTATGCCTTCGTCGACAGCGGGCTCTTGGAGAAATGGCAGGCCACCGACGGCGGCGTTCCGCTTGCCAATCCGCTCAGCGCCGAACTCAGCACCATGCGCACGATGCTGCTGCCGGGTCTGGTGGGTGCGCTCTGCCGCAATGCCGCACGCCAGCAGTCGCGACTGCGGCTGTTCGAGATCGGCAAGGTGTTCGCACTGCGTAATGGTGAGGCGCCGGTGGAGACCCGACGCCTTGCGGTGGTGGTCTGCGGCGACGCGGACTGCGAGCAGTGGGGTGTGCAGGCCCGAGCGGTGGATTTTCACGATCTGAAGGGAGACCTCGACAGTCTCGCAATGGCGGTGGGCGCCTTTTTGGAATATCGGCCCTCGTTGACGCCCTGTGGTCATCCGGGCAGGTCGGCGGATATCTACCGCGACGGTGAGCGGATCGGCTGGATCGGCCAACTCCACCCCCGGCTGCAGAAGGCATTGGAGCTGGAGACCGATGCCGTGGCTTTCGAGGTCGATCTGCTTGCTCTGCAGCGGCGGTGGCTGGCCCGTTCGGTCGCGCTCAGCCGCTATCCGTCCGTCCGCCGGGATCTCGCGTTCGTCGTCCCGGAAAACGTTTCTTGGGCTGCGCTGTCAGCCACTATCGAACGCGCTGCAGGCCCGTCCCTGCGGGGTATTCGCCTGTTCGACCGCTATGTCGGCAAAGGGGTCGAAACCGGATGCAAGAGCCTCGCTACAGGCTTGATTCTCCAAGAAGAATCGCGCACTCTGATCGAACGCGATGTGGATCAGGTGATCGCTGATATCGTCGCCGCGCTGCGCGGGGAACACGGCGCGGAAATCCGCTCGTGAACCAAGGTCAGGCCGGGTTTTTTCGGTTTGGCCGGACGTGTTCTGGGATCGTTTTGGGGGAAACGGATGGCATTGACCAAGGCTGAAATGGCTGAGCGACTGTTCGACGAGGTCGGACTGAACAAACGCGAGGCGAAAGAGTTCGTCGACGCGTTTTTCGACGTGCTTCGCGAAGCGTTGGAGCAGGGGCGCCAGGTCAAGCTGTCGGGGTTCGGCAATTTCGACCTCCGCCGCAAGAACCAGCGACCTGGCCGCAATCCCAAAACCGGCGAGGAGATTCCGATCTCCGCCCGCACTGTGGTCACTTTCCGTCCGGGCCAGAAACTGAAGGAACGCGTGGAAGCGTATTCCGGAGGCGTGGCCGATGCTTGATCCCGGCAGCAACCGCGAACTTCCGCCGATCCCGGCAAAGCGCTACTTCACCATCGGCGAGGTCAGCGAGCTGTGCGACGTGAAGCCGCACGTGCTGCGCTACTGGGAGACCGAGTTTCCGAGCCTCAAACCGGTGAAGCGCCGCGGCAACCGCCGCTACTATCAGCGCCACGATGTGCTGATGGTCCGCCAGATCCGCAGCCTGCTGTACGAACAGGGCTACACCATCGGCGGCGCGCGCCTGCGCCTCGATGGGGATGGTGCCAAACAGGAATCGTCGATGAGTACCCAGATTATCCGCCAAGTTCGGATGGAGCTGGAAGAAGTGCTTCAGCTGCTGAAGCGCTGATCGCTGGCCCAGCCCGGGCTTCAGCGGGTACAATGTTCGACTTACCCGGGGTATAGCGCAGCCTGGTAGCGCACCAGTCTGGGGGACTGGTGGTCGTCGGTTCGAATCCGGCTACCCCGACCAAATCACTATCCGGCAACGTCCGGGAACGTCCGATAAGTCATTGAAACCCCGAAGAAATTCGGGGTTTTTTCTTGTCTGGCGTCCGTGGATATCCCATAAGGGCCCTTGCAATCCGGGGGCAACAGGGGGCAACAATGGGGGCAACAGGCCCGCCAGAATTGGAGTTGCCCCCAATGCCGCTCACCGACACCACCATCCGCAAAACCAAGCCGACCGACAAAGCGCAGCGCCTTCCGGATGGTGGCGGCCTCTATCTGGAAATCGCCCCAGCCGGTGGCAAGTGGTGGCGCCTCAAGTACCGTTTCGACGGCAAAGAAAAGTGAATCGCCCCCCATTCAGTAGACACCTTCGAGTCGTACATTATGGCAACGACGAGGTGGATATGAGCGGCAAATGTTACACGGACGAGTTCAAGTCCGAGGCAACCAAACAGGTGATCGAACATGGGCGATCGGTGCGGGAAGTCTCCAGCCGCCTGGGGGTGGGAGCAGCGCAAGTCGCCGCAAGCGCAGCAGGCGGACAACGCCTCGTCGGCAGAGATGCGCAGGCTACAGTCCGAGTTCAAGCGGGTGACCGAGGAGCGCGACATCCTAAAAAAGGCCGCCTCGTACTTTGCCAAGCTGTCCGGGTGAAATACGCCGTCATGCGCGATCACGCGCACGAGTTTCGGTTGCAGGCGATGTGTCGTGTGTTCGGGTTGCATCGCAGCGGCTACTACGCGTGGTTGCACAGGC
>JANOXT010000254.1:0-7209 GCA_031418555.1 Lysobacterales bacterium
CAAGAACTGGCGACCGTTCGCAGTCCGCGCAGAAACGATGACGTCGCTGACGTCAGCCGGTTGGAATCCGCAAGGCCTTATCCGGAGCGCTATCCGACGAATCGGGACAGCATCGGCATTGAGGTAGTCGCCACCTACAACGAGCGCACCAAGACGTGGCAGGAGCCGACCGAAGCACAAACCGCGTCGATTCAGCGTCTGGTGGGCACTCTGCAGCAGAACTATGGGTTGAATGACCGTGATGTCTACGAACACGACAGAATTTCCTTCAAGACCCAAGGCGAAGGGGCTGGCCTGTACCAGCCTGCTGCTGTGCGCGATCTCAACGCTCCCGGCGTGCAGCAGCAGCCCGCAGGGCCGCAACGCTGACCCTGCAGCCGGCGCGGTGTCCGTGATGGAGATCGCGGCGGCCCGCTACGAGCCCACCGGCGCCGGAGGCGATGGCCCGGCGCTGGCGGCGGACTGCAGCCAGTGGTCGTTAAGCCGTCGGCAGGCGGAGACGTACTTCCGCCTGAGCAAGCCCATCACGATGGCCGAGGCGCACGATTTCGACACGCTGCCGTGCGCGATCTCCGGAAAACTGCGGGCGGATGGGCGCACCTGGGACTTCGAGATCAACGCTGGCGCCACGGCCGTATGGCGCAGCGGAGCGGACCTGAAAATGTTCGGCTGCACCGATCCCGCCTGCGCGCCGCTGGTGCGGACCATGCCGAACCCTGACGACGAATAGATGAACCATCGACCGGCGGTCAGCGCTACAGGTGCCGGCCGTCGACCGCATCGAACAGATGCATGTGCCCGGGCGCGATCCTCAGCGGCACCGTAGCTCCCGGCTCTGGCAGATTTTCCGGCGCGAACCGCGAGATGAGCGCGTGAGTGCCGTAGCGCAGATAGGCGAAAGCCTCGCTGCCGACGGGCTCGATCACCTCCAGTTCGGCGCCGAAGTGCGGCATCCCGCCGTTTTCGCAGCGCAACAGATGTTCCGGGCGCACGCCGATATCGAGGTCACGGCCCAGCCACTGCGGATCGATCGCCAACTCGGGCAGTTGCAAGACCAGACCATCGGCCAGCGCCAGTCCCGGCGCCCCGCCCTCGACCACCAGACGGCCGCGCAGGATGTTCATGGCCGGGCTGCCGAGAAACGTGGCCACAAACAGATTCGCCGGCTGGCGGTACAGCGTCATCGGCGTGTCGATCTGCTGGATCTCGCCGTCCTTCATCACCACGATCCGCTGACCGAGGGTCATCGCCTCGATCTGGTCGTGGGTGACGTAAATCATCGTCGCAGCGAGGCTGCGGTGCAGCCGGGCGATTTCGGTGCGCATCGACGTGCGCAGCTTGGCATCTAGATTCGACAGCGGCTCATCGAGCAAAAACACCTTGGGATGGCGCACCAGCGCGCGCCCAAGCGCGACCCGCTGGCGTTGGCCGCCCGACAGCGCCGCCGGACGCCGCTGCAGCAATGCACCCAGCTCCAGCGTGTCCGCCGCGGCCTGGATGCGCTGGGCGATTTCGACCTTCGGATACCCGCGCAGCTTCAGGCCGAAGGCCAGGTTTTCGGCCACCGTCATATGCGGATACAGCGCGTAGCTCTGGAAAACCATCGCGATGTCGCGGTCTTTCGGAGCAACGTCGTTGACCGTGCGTCCGTCGATAGCGAGCGTGCCGTCGGTGATCGCTTCCAGGCCCGCGATCATCCGCAGCAGCGTGGACTTGCCGCAGCCGGAGGGCCCGACCAGCACCAGGAGTTCGCCGTCGGCCACCTCGACGCTGGCGCCGGCCACGGCGACGTGCCCGTCCGGGTACACCTTGCGAAGCCGATCGAGCACCACGGTCGCCATGCTGTTCATTCCTCGTCAGGATCCGCCAAAGCCGACCCATTGCAGCATCCAAGATGCCGGAAATCAGGGAGGGGTTACAGACCGCAACCCTTGATGTAGTCTTGATGTAACCGTTTACATGCCGCCCCGCATCATGCCACTGAAGCCGTACCCAAGGAACCCCGCCGTGCCGCACAGCAACGACAAGTCGTACGCGTTCCCGCCCGGTTTTCTCTGGGGCGCCGCCACCGCCGCCCATCAGATCGAGGGCTCGCCGCTGGCCGACGGCGCCGGCCCCAGCATCTGGACCCGCTTCGCGCACACGCCCGGCATGACCCTCAACGGCGACAACGGCGACGTGGCCTGCGACCACTACCGGCGCTGGAAAGACGACGTGAAGCTGATGCGCGAACTCGGCCTGCAGGCGTATCGCTTCAGCGTGTCGTGGTCGCGGATCCTGCCCGAAGGCACCGGCCGGGTGAACCAGGCCGGGCTCGATTTCTATTCGCGGCTGGTCGACGAGCTGCTGGCCAACGGCATCGAACCCTTGCTGACGCTCTATCACTGGGACATGCCCGCCGCGCTGGACGACAGGGGTGGCTGGCTCAACCGCGACAGCGCCGACTGGTTCGCCGAATACGGCCGCGTGCTGTATCGCGCGCTGGACGGCCGGGTCAAGAAATGGGTCACGCTCAACGAGCCATGGGTGATCACCGACGGCGGCTATCTGCACGGCGCGCTGGCGCCGGGGCACCGCAGCAAATACGAAGCGCCGATCGCTTCGCACAATCTGATGCGCGCGCACGGCGCTGCGGTTCAGTCCTATCGCACGGAGGGCAAACACGAGATCGGGCTGGTGGTGAACATCGAGCCGAAATATCCCGCCAGCGACAGCGCTGCGGACCATGCCGCTACCCGGCGCGCGCATGCCTACATGAACGAGCAATACCTGCATCCGGCCCTGCTCGGCCGCTATCCGCCGGAGCTGACAGACATCTTCGGCGACGCGTGGCCGGAGATCGATCCCGAAGATTTCAAGCTGATCGTGCAGCCGCTGGATTTTGTCGGCATCAACTATTACACCCGCAGCGTGACCCGGGCGAACGACAGTTACCCATTGAAGGCCGGCGCGGTGCGTCAGCCGCTCGGCACGTATTCCGAAACCGGCTGGGAAGTATTTCCGCAGGGGCTAACGGATTTGCTGCTGTGGTTCAAGCAAACCTACGGCGATATGCCGGTGTACATCACCGAAAACGGCGCCGCGTTCTACGACCCGCCGGTCGCCGAAAACGGCCGCATCTGCGATCCGCTGCGCATCAACTATCTGCATAAACACCTGCGCGCGATCCACGACGCCATCGCCGCCGGCGTGGACATCCGCGGCTATATGGCGTGGTCGCTGCTCGACAATCTGGAATGGTCGCTGGGTTATTCCAAACGCTTCGGCATTGTCCACGTGAACTACGGCACACAGGAACGTACGCCCAAGGACAGCGCTCATTTTTATACGGAAGTCATCGCCAGTCACGGCCGCAAGCTGGATGAGCCGTCGCCTTACTGAAATACCCGGTTACCCCCCTCCCCCAGTTGGGCAGGTGCGCCTCGACGACGCTGATCCCCCGGTCGTCGGGGCTTTTTTTATGCGGTTATGCAGGAGGGGCTTCAGCTCTGATCGTTTCAGAGCCTGTTCAAAATCCCGGCAATCCGCGATGGGGAACCGCTCACTAACATTTTATCCTCGGCAGAGCGGTCTTCAAACCGCTTTACCGATACGCTTCCCAGAAATTTTGAACAGGTTCTTAAAGAAACGGCTTCACCTGCTGAAAGCTCGGGCCTGAAGGCCCTCCTACGTACGGGCATCGCGCCACGGGCATCGCGTTCAAACGTCTTTGAGTTGAATCAATGACGCAATTCGATCACCACCTTGGATGGAGTCGATGAGATGTGCAGCTCACCGCCGCGCCACTGCGCCGTCTTGCGGTCGATAGTAGTGCGGCCCGGCTGCGCATCCGGCAGCGGCCACGGCAGCACCGCACCGCCGGACGGTAATCGTGTGCTGTCGGTGAACCGCAGCACCAATCGATTCGATTCGCGCCGCAGCGCATAACCCAGACGGCCCTGCGGCGTGCGCAGGCCATCAATGGCGATACCGTCGCCTTGGAGCCAGCGTGCGGGAATACCTGCCGCCAGCACCAGACTGTTGTCGGCTTCGCGCGTGTACGCGAACATATCCAGCGCGGAGCGCATGAAATCCGATGCGACCCACGCATGCGGCAAATCGCCAAGAAAGAACGGCTTGCGCGGCGTGCGCGACACCACTTCGCCCCACTGGTTCCAGCCGCGCGGGGCGCGATCGTCGAAGAAGAACTTCACCGCGTCCCAGGCGCGCTCGCGCCAACCCAGGCGCACGAACGCACCGACATTGCGCCATTCGTAGGGCGTGTAGTCTTTCCATTCGCGCTTGCCGTCGCGGCGCTGTTCGAATTCGCGCCAATAGCGCTCGAAGGTGTTGTGCAGCAGACCCTGCGGCAGGATGCTGTCCGGAAGCCCCGCCTGTTCGCCGCCGGGCGCAAGCGCGATGGTGGTGGAGGTGGGATCGAAATCGCCGAGTTCCGCTGCGCCCGGCAGATAGTCGATGCTGTGCCGGGCGGTGGCCGCGCGCAGCGAGGCTTTGATGTCTGCGCGGAACTGGTCGCGCGCTTCCGCCATGCGTATTTCATGCTGTCGGCTGCCAATCAGCAATGCCATCTCCGCTGCATCTTTATAACCGCGTAGCGCCCAGAAATTATCCCAATAAGAATGCATCGGCTTGGCCGAATAGCCTTCGTGACTGATCGATGCCGGCATCATCCCGTAAAATGCTGGGTTTGCAGCAAGATTGCCGGCCGTGCGCTCGCTCAGGCGCAGGGTTTCCATGTAGTCGAACGCACCGCGCACATGCGGCCACATTCTGTCGAGAAAATCGACGTCGCCGGTGTAGCGATAATACTCGGCGATGGCGAAGATCAGCTCGCCGTGGCTGTCGTTCTCAGGCACCGGATCGCTGCCGCGATCGTCGACGCAGCAAGGCACCTTGCCGTTATCGAACTGGAACGGCGCATACCACTCGAGATAGTCGCGCACCGCATCCTCGCGGCCCATGCGCAGCAGGCCTTCGGAGATCATCGCACCGTCGCGGATCCAGCTGCGCGCATAGGAACGCGTGCCCGGCTGCAGGCGCGGGCCGATGCGCGAGATCAGCTGATGCGCCAACGCGGTGCGCAGCGTGTCGACCAGCGGCTGCCCTTCATCGGGAACATCGATGCGAACGGTGTCGAGCTTTTCGCGCCATAGCGCCGCAACGCTGTCCTGCCGCTGTTCTGCTGTACAGGTGATGCCATCGCAGTTCGATTCACCGGTGAGCGGGATCGTCAGCGCCACTTCGCGCGATTCACCGGGCCGCAGTTGCATGCGATAGCCCATCGCGCCGGACGCCAGTCCGGTGGGATCGTTGACGACAGTGCCGACTGTCGGCCACACAGCATCGGCGAGATGCATCGACGCCATGCCAGCGTCGAAGAGGGTCGCAAACGCGACATCCGGAACGCGATGCGCGTATACGCGTGCTCGATCACCAACGCTGACCACGCCACCCTGGATGACAAGGGATTCGATCCTGCTGACGCCGCCGATCGTGTTGAGAAACTGGCTGGGCGGATTGACCTGGAACGGCTGCACCGCGAGCGCCAGCGTGTAGTCGTGGGCAGTCGCGCTTGTGTTGCGCAGCACGTAGCGTGCGATCAGCTGCGAATGCTCCGGGGTGCCGTCGGCGAACGCAGTCACCCGCAGCTGCGCATCGAGATGCGACCAATCGACGCTGGGAATCGGCAGGTATCCGTCCTGCAGCGATTGCGATACCGCGACATCGGCCCAGCTCAACGTCTTGCCGTCGACGACCACGAACGGTTCGATGCTGAAGCCGCCCTTCGCCACTTCAATCGCGCCGTCTTCACCAATCAGTCCCTGCTCGGTGCCGCCGTCGATGCCGAGGATCGTCCAGTACGCTTGTTCGCCGCTGAAGCCACGGGGAAAACTACCGCGTGGCGAATCTTTCGCGACTGCTGCGATAAAATCGTTGACGGTTGCGGCGTAGGCCAAGGGCTCGACAGCAATCTCCGCCAACGTAAAATCAGCGCCGGGTCCCTGCTCCGGAAGAATCCGCAAATAGCGCGCTTCGGACTCGGGCAAAGCGATGTCGTCGCGGCCGCCGTTGCCATTCTCCACGCTGCGCAAGATGCGCCACTGCATACCGTCGTCGGACGCTGAAATCTCATACGCAGTGGCCGGGTGTTCGCCCCACTGCAGCACCAGCCCGCCGAACTCGCGTATCCGCCCCAAATCCAAGGTAAGGGTTGGTCCCCACACCGCCCACATGCCCGTGCTGCTGCGCTGCTTGGCTGCCCGCAGTTCGACTGTCGGCAATGTTCGCCAGACCGTGCTTGGATCATCATCCACCGCATGTTCGCCGATGCTGCCCGGCGCAGTTTTGCTTGTTGAGACCGTCGCTTTCAGCGGCGATCCTTCATCGACAGGTAATGGCGTCAATGTCAGCGCATCGAAGCAGACCGCGCCTTTGCCGCCGCTGCTGTTGTTGATGGTGAATTCGATCTTGGCGCTGCTGCGCAACTGCGGATCCGCGCTTGGGCCCCAGGCTTTGCCGACATGCCTGCTTTTGTAGCGCACCGGCGTCCAATCGCCTGGATATCGATACTTCGGTCGATTCACCCACCAGACATTGTCGCCGCTGGCGTCGATCAGTTTGAACTGCAGATCATTGTCCGGCGATTCGCCGCGCAGTTTGAAATCGAAGCGATAGTTGTCCGGGTATTCGATCACGAGATCATGCTGGATGCCGACGTAGCCGGAGACGCCGTTGAAGTTGTAGTCAAGACATAGCGAACGCCCGTTTTCATCGTTCACTGCACGAATGCTGCCGCTGACTTGTGTCGACGCGATCACATGCCACTTTTCTGGGTTGTCAAAACTGTCGAGGATGATCGTTGCATCCTTCGCATTGACTGATGTCACCGCGAAGAATAAAAAAAACGCAACCAAATGAAACGAGCTTCGCATCGAAAATTCTCTTGATCGAAAAGCTAAAGCTAAAGCTAAAGCCGAAGCGCTGCGCCATCCATGGCGACACATTACAGGCTCCGGATCGTCCGGCCCGTGCATCCATGCACGGGCGTTCGCGGCCACGCGCGCCAGTGGCGCGGGCATGTGATGCCGTCCATGGCGAAACATTACAGGCTCCGGATCGTCCGGCCCGTGCATCCATGCACGGGCGTTCGCGGCCACGCGCGCCAGTGGCGCGCAAGCGGGGCCGCTCACCCTTTGACACTCCCAAGCA
>JANOXT010000255.1:0-6202 GCA_031418555.1 Lysobacterales bacterium
TGCCTGCGTAGCCGGACTAGATGCAGAGCCATAGCAGCCATTGAGGACTGCCTGTGCGCCACGGGTAGCCAAAGCTTCTTTCAGTTTGATGTTGTACCAATCGAGGGTGAAGTTCAGCCCCGATGCCCAGCTTGGGCTGTAGACAATACCGAAGCTTTTGGTGGTGCCGAGTTCGGGCTGCAAATCTGGATTACCACCGGAGAGCGAACGGATTTGAGCATTCGGCTGAGGTGCGCCTGTGGCGGGTGCGCCATCAGCTACACAACGCGCCAAGTTGGTGGTGGCCCGACCGATATTAGCCGGGTTACAGGGATCGGTCGCCGCCGGGAAGCTTTCTGCGCCGCCGGTGTAAAGATCGGTGACGCTGGGTGCGCGGAATGATTCAGAGTACGTGCCGCGGAACAGCAGGTCGTCGAACACCTGCCACTTCAGGCCGATCTTCTTTGAAGTATCGCCGCCGAGATCGGGGCTGATGTTCTGACCGCCGAAAAAGCCGCTGGTATCGTAGCTGGACTTGCGTGCGGCCAGATTGAGCTCCAGCAGTTTGACGCCCGGGATATCGGCCAGGATCGGCACATTCAACTCGGCGTAGAACTCGTCGCTATTGACAGCACCGTTGGTCGGTTCGGAAAAGTTGTTCGAGGATCCGCCGCCTGCGACCAGCGCATCCGGCTGGTTAACATAGCTGGTACGACGGTGTTCGGCACCCACCGCGAAACCAAGCGGACCGGCCGGCAGATCGACGATCGAGCCCGAGAGATTCGCGAAATAATCCTTCGTGATGTTTTCCTGGAAGCCGTTCAGGGTATAGCTGATGTAACGGATGGAGGCATCGCGCTCCGCCTGCGTGATCACGCCGCGGGCCACGCCTAGATCCGGGCCGCCGAACACGTTGAAGGGTACGCAACCAGCGATCACTCCGCCGGTGCCGTTTAAGCATTCCAGAGCGCCCGTGACCGGGTTGCGACGGGAATCACCGACCGCATTGCGAAGATTGAAAAGATTGATGAAGTTCTCACCGCGCACGGTATTGCGGTTGGCGAGGTACGAATACCCGACATCCCAGTACATGTCGCGACCGCCCAGATCGAATGAGCCATCCAGCGACAGAGTCACCGCAAGATTGTCGTCGTCGTAATACGGTTTGCGCGGACCCACGGCGATCGAGCGAAAGTTCGCGCTGCGCAGGTTTTGTCCGAATGGGTTGAACACGCTGCCGGCGGTCGGTGCAAACGCCCACTGCGGACCGTTGGAGCCGGTGGTGCTCATGGTCAGCGGCACTTCGGCCAGCTGCTGATTGGAATCGCGCTTGACGTACACCGCCATCACATTGGCATTGATGCGGTCGGTCAGGCGCAGACTGCCCTGCCCATAGATATTGAAGCGTTCGATCGGCTGCAGCAGATAATTGACCGGCGCGAAGTTGTAGCGATCGGAGTTGCCCGACCCATCCGTGGTGTAGCTGCGGAAGCGGCGGAAATCGGTCGCCTGACGGCCGTCTTCGCCAGTGATGAGGGTAAACGGACCGCCCGCGACTGTCGCGCAGGTACGAAACCCGGTGGTCGGGTTGGTAGTGAAAGCGCCGGAGCAACGAACGAAATTGCCATTCGCATTGCTGCCCGAGCCGAAGAAGCCGCCCGAAGCGAGATCGCCGCCGCCGTATGCCGGCACCGACGAGATGGTGCGGTCACCTTGGTAGACCGGCTCCTGCGTCTGGTAGGCAATACCGACCACCGCGTTCCAGCGATCGTTGTTGGCGCCGACGGTGAAGTCGTAGGACTGCTGCAGGCCGTCGCCCTTGGTGTAGGCGCCGATGTAGGCGTTGGCTTCCGCGCCGTCGAAATTCTTGCGGGTGATGACGTTGATCACGCCGGCGATGGCGTCGGAGCCGTAGATCGCCGAAGCGCCGTCTTTCAATACTTCGATGCGCTCGACGACCGAGATTGGAATGGTGTTGAGGTCGACTACGCCGCCGCCCTGGGTCACCCAGCGACGACCATTGACCAGCAGCAGGGTGCGGGTGGCGCCCAAACCGCGCAGCGAGATGTTCTGAGTGCCGTCGCTGCCGTTGGTGCTGGTGGTGATGTTGCGCAGTGCGCCGCCATCGCTGGCGGTGATGTTGAACAGAATGTCGCCGACCGAGGTCAACCCGGTGGCTTCGATCGCCGCGCGGTCGATGGTCAGCACCGGCGAGGTGCCTTCCACTTCTGAACTGCGCGGGATGCGCGAACCGGTGACGGTCACGACATCGAGATCGTCGCTGGACGGTTTGTCCTGGGCGAATGCGGTGCCGGTGCCGACAAGGGCGGTAGTGCTGACGAGCGCGAAGGAAATCGCGTCGCGGAGGGTGTTGGTCTTCAAAGTCATCTCTCTCTCCAAGCGAGTCTTGGGGTTTCCCATGGGAACCCGCCTGCTGCCGTCAAGAAAGACGCCAATGCAGGTCAGGCCGAGGCCGATAGTAGCCCCACTCGCAGAAAAATTAAAGTGTCGTTAATTCGTCGCCCAAAAGCGGGCAAATTGCTAGAGAAATCGCAGACTTATAGATCCTGCTCGTAGCGGACGTAGGGCACGGCGCCCTCGTCTTCGCTCTGGACGGCGTTGGGGGCGAACGGATTCTTGCCCCGGGTCACCAGGTTGTCCGCACCCACCGTCAGCTGGCCGCTCCAAGGCGTGCGCCAGCTGAGGCCAAGTCCGAGGCTGCTCCACTGGTCGCGGCCGGGCGTATCGATGACTTCACCGATGACGTTGACGCCGAAGGCGCCCACCCCGCCGCCGACATTGAGCTGGCGCGCGGTCCAGCGGTCGCTGAAACCTGGAATTTCGGATGGGGTCTGCAAATGGGCTTTCGCGACCGTGCCGGCGATCGAGACATAGCCTTCGCGCGGCAGGGTTTTCTGGCTGAAGATCGTCAGATCGTTGACATCGACGCGGCCGTTGCCGCCTGCGCTTGGAGCCAGCCACGCCGGCATGGTTGTGCGGGTGCTACCGGCGCCGAGGCCGATCTGGGTGCCGTTGCGCTGGAACAAGGCGGCTGCACCGGTGCGCCGGCTGCCCGGAAACGAGGCCAGCACGCAATTGTCCGCAAGATTGTTCAGTGCGCTTGTCAGGCCTTGCTTGCGATCGCAAAGCAGGCCCAGCGAGTCTCCTGCGCTGAGGCCAAACGTCGTATCGAGGTGGCGGACGCCAAACCGCGACAGAGTGCGGGATTTCGCGTTGTCGGCAGGCTCAAGGACTACGACACCTTCGAATTGTCCGCTGGATTTGTTCCAGATCGGCAGTTCGACGCGATCCCGCCCCACCCTGGACTGCGCATGCGCCGAGGTTGCCGCGCCTAGGGCGAGCAAGATCAAAAGCGGCAATGTGCGGAGGCGGGTGCGCATGGTGAGCGTCAGACCGAAAAGGCGCGGTCAAGTTCCTGTTGACTTACTGAATTTCAGGCTACCAGCTTTATGGTTCTTTAACAATCGGTTGCACCGGCTGAATTCGTGACAAAGCGCGCAACCGCAGTCATTGCAGCCGTTCGGGTGCATCCCATTCGGTCGGCCGGGACGCAAACAAGCCAGCGACTTCCACCGCTGAGTATCGATAGGTTTCGCCGCAGAATTCGCAGCGGATCTCTGCGACTCCGGCGTTGCCGTCGGCAGCGGCCTTCGCCTCTTCTTCGCCGAGCGATTCCAGCATCGCCCTGACCCGTTCCCTTGAGCAGGAGCAGCCGAAGCGCAGGGGCTTGTCGCCGAGCAGACGCACGCCATCCTCGTGGAACAATCTCAAAAGCATAGTTTCAGCCGGCGTTTCCAGCAGCTCTTTGGCGCCTAGCGTCTCGAAGAGGGCGCTGGCCCGCTCCCAGCCGTCGAAGTCGCCGGCGTCGCCGGGCAACTTCTGCAGCATCAGCCCCGACACCCGTTCGCCGTCTGCGGCCAGCAGCAGACGGGTCGGCAACTGCTCGGACTGGCGGAAGTAGCCTTCAAACGCTTTCGACAAGTCGTCCGCATCCAGCCCGACCAGTCCCTGATACCGAGACGGCTCCTGACCTCGCGCGCCGGGGTTCTCGATGGTGATCGCAAGCAGAGCGTCTGGCCCGAGCGAAGTCAGGGAATGCGCTTCCGCAACATCGCCTTCGGCCAGCGTGGCGATGGCGCGAAGCGTGCCGGCGCCGGTGCACTCGGCAAAGACAGTGCGTAGTGCGCCATCGCCGCGCAGCTGTACCGACAGCCGGCCGTCCACTTTGATGTGGCCGGTGAACAGCGCCGAGGCCGCGACCGCTTCGCCCAGCAATTCAGCCACATCCGGGGGATACTCGGCCCGGCTGCGGATCTGTGCCCAGGTGTCGTCCAGACAGACATGCACACCGCGCACGCCGGCCTGTTCCAGCAGAAAACGGGTGAGTCGGTCGGGGGAGGGGTCGGTGACGGCGGTCATGTCGGGTGAATGCTCGATAGGATGTTGTCGCAGCGGCAGTGTCGTGAACAAAGCGCTGCATCGCGGATAATGCCGCAGCCGGTTCACCGGTCACAGTATTCGGGAGACGGCAAAAGATGGGGCACAACGGCGGAAATTCAAATCCTGATGCGTCCCCTGCGATGCCCGGCCACGGCATGCCAACGCGTCGCCGCCGTTGGTTGCGCTGGATTTGTCTTTGGCTGCCGATGCTGTTCGCGGTGGCGTCGGTGTTGCAGGTCGCCGTGCTGCGCTTTGTCGACCCGCCCTTGACCGCGTTCATGGTCGGCCGATACATCGAAGCCTGGAGCGAGGGCGACCGCGGTTTCGCGCTTGCCTACAGCTGGCGCAATGCGGACCAGGTCTCTAAACAGCTGCCGCTGGCGCTGGTTGCGGCGGAGGACCAGAACTTCCCGATCCACAGCGGCTTCGACTTCAAGGCCATCGAAAAGGCCCGCACCAACAATGCGAAAGGCCGCAAGGTGCGGGGCGCCAGCACCATCAGCCAGCAGCTTGCCAAAAACCTGTTCCTCTGGCGCGGACGCAGCTGGGTGCGCAAGGGTCTGGAGGTCTGGTACACGGTGCTCATCGAAGCGCTGTGGCCCAAGCAGCGCATCATGGAGGTGTATGCCAACGTCATCGAATACGGCGATGGCATCTACGGCGCCCAAGCCGCCGCACGCCGGTTTTATGGCAAGGATGCGTCCAGACTGACCGCCGCCGAAGCCGCCCGCCTCGCCGCCGTGCTGCCCAACCCGCGCAAATACAGCGTCGCCAAGCCCGGCCCTTACGTGCAGCGCCGCAGCCGCTCGATCGAGCGACAGATGCGGGCCCTTGGCGGTCCGGCCTACCTGCAGTTCGACTGACGGTTTCCGCGCGTACTCTATCTATATATGAAGACAGAACGCCTGACCGTCATCGTCGCCGCCTTCAACGAGGCCGAATCCCTGCCGGCGCTGCACCCGCGGATCGCCGCTGTGCTCGACGGGCTGGCGGGCGAGGGTATCGAGGGCCATGTCCTCTACATCGACGACGGCAGCCGAGACCGCACCTGGGCAGTCCTTGACGACATCGCCGCCGCCGATGCCCGGGTGTCGCTGCTAAGGCTCAGCCGCAATTTCGGCAAGGAGGCTGCGCTGACTGCCGGGCTCGACCAGATCCACGTCGGCGGCGCCATCATTCTCGATGCCGACGGCCAGGATCCGCCTGAGCTGATCCCGCAGTTCGTGGCGAAGTGGCGCGAAGGCTACGACGATATCCACGGCACCCGCACCGAGCGCGACGGAGAGGGCTTTCTGAAGCGCGCCACGGCCCACGGCTTTTACCGGGTGATGCAGCGGCTGTCGAAAACCCCCATCCCTACCGACACCGGCGACTTCCGCCTGCTGTCGCCGCGCGCGCTGTCTGCGCTGCGTCAGCTGCGCGAGCGCCACCGGTTCATGAAAGGGCTGTTCGGTTGGGTCGGTTTCGAGCAGGTCGCGATCCCCTACCACCGACAGGCGCGGGTGGCCGGCCACAGCAAGTTCAATCTGTGGCGGCTGTGGAATTTCGCTCTGGAAGGCGTGACCAGCTTTTCCACCGCGCCGCTGCGCGTAGCCACCTATCTTGGCGTGCTGACCGCGTTGCTGGCCTTCGTCTATGCGCTGTGGATCGTGATCAAAGCGATGTGCTGGGGCGACCCGGTCGCCGGCTGGCCTACGATGATGACGGTGATCCTGCTGCTTGGCGGCGCGCAGCTGATGGCGCTGGGCGTGATCGGCGAATA
>JANOXT010000256.1:0-1921 GCA_031418555.1 Lysobacterales bacterium
AACGTCGAGTACTGGGTCGCGCAGATCCAGCCCGGCCGCATGATCTACGAGATCGAGGGCGTCGATGAGGCGACCGCGCGCGAGGCTTTCCGTCTTGCCGCCGCCAAGCTCTCGGTCACCACCACTTTCGTGACCCGGACGGTGCGCTGATGGAACTCAAACAACTCCGTGCCAAGTCGGCCGATGAGCTGAAGGGCCACCTGCTCGACCTGCAGAAAGAGCGTTTCTCGCTCCGCATGCAGAAAGCGACCGGCCAGCTCGCCAAGACCCACGACATTCGTCGCGTGCGCCGTGAAATCGCCCGCGTCAACATGTTGCTCGGTCAGAAGAAGTAAGGACTGACCTATGAATATCGAAATCAAACCGGATACCGAAAAGAAGCAGCGTACGGTGCAGGGCCGCGTCGTCAGCAACAAGATGGATAAAACCGTCACTGTGCTGGTCGAGCGTCAGGTCAAGCACGAGCTGTACGGCAAGTACATTCGCCGCTCGACCAAGCTGCACGCCCACGACGCAGAGAACAGCTGCAAGGAAGGCGATGTGGTCCGGGTCGCCGAGTGCGCGCCGATGTCCAAAACCAAGAACTGGCGCGTCGTCGAAATCGTCGAACGCGCAGCTGAATAACCGAGGAGGCTGAATCATGATCCAGATGCAGAGCCACCTCGAAGTGGCCGACAATTCCGGTGCAAAAGAAGTGATGTGTATCAAGGTGCTCGGCGGTTCCAAGCGTCGTTACGCCCACATCGGCGACATCATCAAGGTGTCGATCAAAGACGCCATCCCGCGCGGTAAGGTCAAGAAGGGCGAGGTTTACAACGCTGTCGTGGTGCGCACCCGCAAGGGCGTACGTCGTGCCGATGGTTCGCTGATCCGCTTCGACACTAATGCCGCTGTGCTGCTGAACAACAAACATGAGCCGATCGGGACCCGTATCTTCGGACCGGTGACGCGCGAACTGCGCTCCGAGAAGTTCATGAAGATCGTCTCGCTTGCGCCCGAAGTGCTCTGAGCGGAGGAACAGACATGAACCGTATCAAGAAAGGCGACCGCGTAGTCGTCACCGCCGGCAAGGACAAGGGCAAGCAGGGTGATGTACTGAGCGTTGCAGGAGACCGTGTGGTCGTTTCCAACATCAATATCATCAAGCGCCACACCAAGCCCAACCCGCAGGCGGGTCAGCCCGGTGGTGTGATCGAGCGCGAAGCCTCGATCCATATTTCCAACGTCATGCTGTTCAACCCTGGCTCCGGCAAGGGCGAGCGCATCGGTATCAAAAAGCTGGAGGATGGGCGCAAACTGCGTGTGTTCCGCTCCAGCGGTGAGGCGGTTGACGCCTGAGGAATGCATAAATGACGACTCGTCTGGAACAGTTCTACAAGGAAGAAGTGGTGCCGAAGCTGATGAAGCAGTTCGGCTATACCAATCCGATGCAGGTGCCGAAAGTCATCAAGATCACGCTGAATATGGGCGTGGGTGAGGCTGCGGCGAACAAGAAAATGCTCGAGAACGCCGTTGCCGACATGGCCAAGATTTCCGGCCAGAAGCCGCTCGTGACCAAGTCGCGCAAATCGATCGCCACGTTCAAGATTCGCGACAACTACCCGATCGGCTGCAAGGTCACCCTGCGCGGCACGCGCATGTATGAGTTCCTCGATCGCCTGGTGACGGTGGCGATTCCGCGCATCCGCGACTTTCGCGGGATTCCGGGCAAGTCCTTCGACGGCCGCGGCAATTTCAATTTCGGCATCAAGGAACAGATCATTTTCCCCGAGATCGAATACGACAAGATCGACGCCTTGCGCTGCATGAACATCACGATCACCACCACCGCCAAAACCGACGCCGAGGGCCGCGCCCTGCTGGCGGCATTCAAATTTCCGTTCAGGAACTGAACCATGTCCAAACTCGTGTTGAAACTGCG
>JANOXT010000257.1:0-4033 GCA_031418555.1 Lysobacterales bacterium
GTTCGCGAAGGCGTTTGCCTCGGCCTGCAGGGCCTCGTGTACGACGGTGTCGCCGGACAGCACGAAGTCGACGGCCGGGTCCGGCAGCGAGGGCATTTCCTGGGCGATGCTGGCGATGCGCAGGCGCGAAGGCAGGTCCAGGTCGCCGCGGTCGGCCTCGACCTCGCCGCGCACGGCTGCGAACAGGGACGACTTGCCGGTGCCGTTGCGGCCGACCACGCCTACCCGCCACCCGGCGTGCAGGGCCAGGTCGACATCGGACAGCAGCAGGCGCTCGCCCCGGCGAAGGGCGAAATTGCGAAAGGAAATCATCGGGCGGACAGACTCTGGAGCGCGGCGGACACCAACCGGGCCGGCGATTTTACGCCGTGTCTCGCGATTCCGGGGCAACAAGCGCCCTCAAAGGTATCTCTTTATTCGGATCGAACGTTTGACCCCTCATCGGACGCGTGTTAAACCGCCATGAAGCGTATTTCATCCCCAAGGAGCCCCACACCATGAATCGACACCCCCTCACTGCCGGCCTGCTGCTGGCGCTGGCCGCGTCACCGGCCTTCGCCCAGTCCGCCCCGGAAGGCCAGGAGGAGCAAAACGCGCTGGACACCGTGATCATCACCGGTACCCGCACCGCCACCCGCACAGTGGCCACATCGCCGTCGCCGATCGACGTGATCACCCCGGCTGCGCTTGAGGCCACCGGCACCACCGAGCTGGCGACCGCGCTGTCGCGCGCCCTGCCTTCGCTGAACTTCCCGCGCCCGGCCATCACCGACGGCACCGACGCCGTGCGCCCCGCGCAGCTGCGCGGCCTCGCCCCCGATCAGGTGCTGGTGCTGGTCAACGGCAAGCGCCGCCACACCACCGCGCTGATCAACCTCAACGGCAGCCAGGGCCGCGGCGCGTCGCCGGTCGATCTGAATGCGATTCCCATTGCCGCGATCCAGCGCGTCGAAGTGCTGCGCGACGGCGCTTCCGCGCAGTACGGCTCCGACGCGATCGCCGGCGTGGTCAATATCGTGCTGAAAGGCAGCGACAGCGGCGGCGGCGTTTCGCTGACCGGCGGGCAGTACAGCGCCGGCGACGGCCAGCAGGTGCAGCTCTCCGGCGATGTCGGTTTCAAACTGGGCGAAAACGGATCGCTGCATCTGGCCGCCGAAGCGCGCAACCAGGATCAGACCGATCGCGCGCGTCCCTACCAGCTTGCGCCGGGCGTGACCGTGCGGCCGGCCATCGCACCGCCGCCGGGCGCGGTGGTGCAGCGTTACGGCGACCCTGAGGTCAAGCAGTACGCGGTCTCGGCCAACGGCGAGTTTCTGGTCAACGATGCGCTGACGTTCTATGGCTTTGCCAACGCCAGCCGCCGCAACGCGCTGTCGAACGGCTTTTACCGCACCGCGCTGGACACCCGCAACGTCCCGGCGATCTATCCGAACGGGTTTCTGCCGCAGATCCGCAACATCGCCGAAGACCGCGCATTCGTGGTCGGTCTGCGCGGTCTGACCGTGCTGGATTGGGATGTCGACCTCAGCTACAACTACGGCAACAACGATCTGAGCTTCGGCGTGGAGAACAGCCTCAACCGCAGTCAGGGCGCGGCGTCGCAGCGCAATTTCGATGCCGGCGCACTGGAAATCACTCAGCATGTGCTGAACCTCGACGTGAACCGCGGCTTCGACGTGAGCTGGCTGTCGTCGCCGCTCAATGTCGCCTGGGGCTTGGAATGGCGCGGCGAAGGCTTCCAGCAGACCGCCGGCGAACTTGCCTCGTACGTCAACGGTGGCGTGTTGATTCCGCCCAGCACGCCGGCGCCGTCGGGTTCGCAGGTGTTCCCCGGGTTCAGACCCGCCGATGGCGGCGATTTCAACCGCGAAAGCTATTCGGTCTATCTGGATCTGGAAGCGAACATCACCGACAAATTCAACGTCGGCCTTGCGGCGCGCGGCGAGGATTACAGCGACTTCGGCAGCACCACATCCGGCAAACTCTCGGCGCGCTACGACTTCACCGACAAGTTCGCGCTGCGCGGCACGGTGTCCACCGGCTTCCGCGCGCCCTCGCTGCAGCAGCAGTTCTTCCGCTCCACCGCCACCAACTTCATCGGCGGTGTGCCGTTCGATATCCGCACCTTCCGGGTCAACGATTCGGCGGCGATCGCATTGGGCGCCGAACCGCTGAAGCCGGAGAAATCGAAGAATCTGAGTCTGGGTCTGGTGCTGCAGCCGGTCGACAATCTCTTTCTCACCGTCGACGCCTACCGCATCGACATCGACGACCGCGTCATGCTGTCTGAGAACCTGACCTCCACCGCAGTGCGCACCTTCCTCAATACCACGGTCGATCCTTCGCTGGGCGGCGGTCGCTATTTCACCAATGCCATCGATACCAGCACCAAGGGCATCGACATCATCGGCACCTATCGCTGGGCCATCGGCACCGGCAGTCTCGACCTCACGGCCGGCTACAACTACAACAAGACCACGGTCGAAAGGATCGCCCCCAATCCCGCAGCGCTGACCGCGATCGATCCGACCGCCGTGCGCATCGGTCGCGTCGAAGTGGGCCGCTTGACCGTAGGTGCGCCGCGCGACAAGCTCCAGTTCGGCGGCCTCTACAACATCGGCAACTGGACGTTGGGCGCCAATGCCACGCGCTACGGCGAGTTCACCGTGCTGTTCGGCAATAACCCCGCCGTCACCACGCGCGACCAGACGTTCGACCCGCAGTGGACGCTGGATCTGTCCGGCAGCTATGCGATGGGCAACTGGGACTTCACTCTGGGCGCCGATAACGTGCTGAACGATTATCCCGATGAAGTGCTGTTCGCCAACGCGACCAACGCCCAGCTGCCGTACAGCGCCAGTTCGCCGAACGGCTTCAACGGCGCGTATGTCTACGGGCGCATCGGCTACAAGTGGTAAACAAATCGTTTCGATACCGCTGAAAAACAAGAACCCCCGGTCATGCCGGGGGTTCTTGTTTTTATCGCCGAACGCGCGATCAAGCAATGGCTTCGTCCGCGAAATTCAGCCGCCCGGGTTCAACTGTCCGATCGCCTCCAGCGATGCGATCCGCCGCTGTTCGGCTGCACTGAAGCGCTGCGCGCGTAACGCAGCAAGCGCCTGCGCGCGGGCGGCCGACGACAGACTGCGATCCGCATCGATGCGCGAACGTGCGAACAGGTATTGCGCGACCCGCGCATCCCACTGCGCGCGCTGTTGGTCGAGCTGAGCCAACCGCCCTGCCGCCTCCTTGCCCCACAGCGCTTCGCGTTCGGCGGCGCGCTGGCTTGCGTTGACTTTAGCGTGATCGAATCGACGATCCTGATCCGCCACGACGCTTGCGATATCGGCATCGGCTCTCGCCGTATCGCCTTCGCTGCGATCCAGCGCAGCCAATCGCTGCGCTTTCTGCTCGGCAGTCAAAGCGTTGTCGGCAGCGATCGCCATGCGTTTCAACGTAAGCGCCGCCAGCGCTTCTTCTTCGGCGAAGAATGCCGACGCCATCTCATCGCCCAGCATCTGTCTGCGCAGCGCCATCGCGTTCGCGAGCCGTTCCCGCGGGTCGTTCGATTCGCCGATCTTGGATTCGCCCAGTCGCTGCAGATAGCCGGCATAGCGGTCGAAACAGCCCAGCACCGTCGCCGTCTTCCGCGGATCGAACCGGCCCAGCAGATAGTCCGCGAGCAGCTGCCGGATCTGCGGCAGATCGCGCTCGCCGACCAGGCTGAGGTGGTAATCGAACAGACGGCGCAGACCCAGATCAAGCAGCACGTTGCCATTTGCGTCGAAAGACACGCCGCCGTCCACTTCGGTGCCGCGCAGGGAACTGCTTCCCATTGCAAAATCAGAAGATGGCGTGGGCGCAAGGCCCAGCGAAGCGTCTGGAGTGTTCAACGTCGAGCCGCGCTGGCTGTACGCAGCGTGTAACTCGGCACTCCGACCGTCGCGCGTAGTCGCCCGCCACAAAAGCGCCGATGCCCCGATGCAGAGCACCGCGGCACCGAGGGCCAGCGCACGCGTCTTGCTCACAGGCC
>JANOXT010000258.1:0-3349 GCA_031418555.1 Lysobacterales bacterium
ACCCGGTGCGCAGGCATGGCAACAACCAATGCCTGTCTGCGGTGGAGTTTGAAAAGCAGTCCCAACGACACGGCTCGTAAGTGTCTACAGAAGTCGGGGCGATTCAGATCGCCATTTCCGGGTGGCTCGGTGGCGGCTCGATGGTCGGCGGGTTGTCAAAGAACGGTTTGCAGGACTGAAATCTAGATTTTTGCGGCTGCCGCAAGACACGGGGAATACCTTGCGGACAGCGGACAACAGACCGCGCTGGGTATCAACCGTACGCGCAATTTCAACAGCTGAGCCGCCGGCAGGTGCCGGCGCTCCGCATCAGGCACGCGCCGGGCTCAGGGCATGCCCAGCGCGTCCCAGCGCTGGACGAGCCCGGTCAGGTGCACCAGTCCGTAGACCAGGCACACCGCTGAACTGATCCAGACGAAACGCGCGGTCCGGCCGTTGTTGATGAGCGTGAACGGCCCGAGGATGGCGCGCAGCAGATAGACGGCGGTGATCGCGGTCAGCACCGGTCGCAGGAACGGCAACGGCGCGATGGCGCCCGCGCCCGAGAGCGCATAGGCCGCCCAGCCCAGCAGCACCATGACGATGCAGGCCGTGACCGCGGCCGGATACAGGCTCCCGGCCTCGGCCGCACGCACGATGCGGTTGCCCGCGCCGAACCAGTGGTAGGCGCGAGGTCCGACCAGGATGATGACCAGGTGCAGCAGCGCCGCAGCAGCAGTCAATCCTGCGCCGATCATTAACGCGCCGTTGGTCGTGTCGTTCATGCCGCGACCGGCTGCGCCCCTTCCGCGCGCTTGACGCCGTCCATCACTTCATAGCGGAGCTTGCTGCCGGCGACCGCAGCCGCCGCCTCCACGCCGCCGGTCATCGCGCCGAAGATGCCGTGGCCGGTGCGCGTCGAAGCGCCGCAGAGATACAGCCCCTTCACCTCGGTCTTCGTGCCCGGGCGGTTGTGCAGGAAATACTCAGGCGTGAAGGCCAGGCCGTAGGACGTGCCGCCTTCGGAACCGATGAAGCGGGTCACCGAGAACGGCGTCGACACCTCCTGGTAGACGATGTGCTTCGACATGCCGGGAATGACGCGCTGCGCCATCTCGATCAGCTGCTTCGCGTACCAGTTCTTTTTCGCCAGGTAGACCGGGTTGTCGCGATAGCTGCCGTCCTTCACTTCGGCCGCGGTCAGGCCCCAGCTCGCGGGGTCCGAAGGCACCGTCGACATCAGCTGCAGGTTGTAGATGCCCGGCGGCGCAATCGCCGGATTGTGCGGATCCTTCATCGTGGCGTTGCCGATGAACAGGTGCGGATGCTCCGGGAAACGACCGGCGAAGATGTCGCTGTAGCCCTCCTCGTAGTCGTAGCCCGGATAGATGCGGTAATTGGTGTTCTTCAGGCCCATGGCCTTCAGGTCCATGTCCACGCCGAGGTAGACCACGCCCATGGCCGGCGACATCTCGAACTTTTCCGCACGGCGCACGGTCTCTGGGTTCAGGTGCTCGCGCCCGACCAGGCCGAGCAGGGTGTGCTTGAGGTCGGCGTTGCAGATGATCGCCGGGGCCTTCACCACGCGTCGGCCCAAGTGCTTGTTGGTGAACTCCACGCCCACGGCGCGACCGTTCTCGATCACGATGCGCTCGGCCTTCGTGCGCAGCAGGATCTTGCCGCCGTTGCGCTCGACCACTGCGCCGAGCTTGTCGGAGAACAGCTGGCCACCACCGGAGGGGTAATACGATCCCTGCAGGAAGTGATTCACCACCGCCGCGTGGCCGGCCATCGTCGCGCGGCTCGGCGGCTGGTGGTACACGCCGAGCTGGCCGGTCAGGATGGCGCGCAGCTTCTGATCGCGGGTGCAGGTGTCGAGGAACTGCTCGACGGTGGACTTGGCGTGGCGCATCAGCATCCACGAGCGCGGCAGCACCCACAGCGCCGAAATCGGCCGCGAATGGATGCCCATGAAGTCCCACACCTGCTGGAGCATGCGGAAGTAGCGGTCGATGCCCTTGCGCTCCTGCGGGAATGCTGCGAGCAGCTTCTCGCGGAACCGCGCACAGCCGCGGGGGATGCCGAACTGGAAGTCCGGGAAGCAAAGCGTGTCGAAGCCTTCCGGATCCTGTTCCAGGAAATCGATCTCGTCATAATCGATCCCCGCGCCCTTGAGGATGCGCGGAATCAGGCCTTCGCGGCCGCAGTCGCCGATGTAATGCAGGCCCACGTCGAACTCGTAATCCTTGCCCTTGCGATGGAAGACCGTCGCGCAGCCGCCCATCTCGTAGTGCATGTCCAGCACCAGCACCTGCTTGCCGCGATTGGCGAGCGTGGCGGCGGCGGTGAGACCGCCGATGCCGGCGCCAACGACGATCACATCGTAGCGGTCGCGGTCGAGGGTCTTGAAACGATCAGGGGTCTGCATGGGTCTTCGATTCCGTTAATGAGGATGCGGGAGTTGGCGTGCCGCGTGCGGTACTCAGGCGTGGATGGCGTCTTCGCTGGCCGGCGCATTCGCGTCCCGCTGCAAGAAGGCCAGCTTGCCGCTGCGTCCGCGCCACCCCTCGTGGTCGGGCAAGGCCGGGATGCGCTGCAGGATGACCTGCCACTGCTCGGCCAGTTCGGCGTTGAGTGCTAGGAAATGGCGGTTGCCGTCATCCAGTTCGCTCTCCGGCAGGATGGCTTCCTCGGGGCATTCCGGCACGCACAGCCCGCAATCGACGCATTCCTGCGGATTTATCGCGATGAAGTTCGGGCCCAGGTGGAACGCATCGGCAGGACAGATGTCGACGCAGTTGGTGTGGCGGCACTGGATGCAGTGTTCTGTCACGACGTAGGTCATGGCGGTTCTCATGCTGTAATCGGTTTTGGCTGGAAGGCGTTGGTCAGAAATAGCGGTCGGCGAGCAGGCGCGCGGAGAGCATCGTGCCAATGAAGCCCGCGCCAGGGAACGTCCACGCGCCCACCTGGTACAGGCCCTTGACCGGATATTTCTGCGGGAAACGGTTGAACAGGCCGGATTGCTTCGTATTCTGCTCGAAGCCGTAGATCGCGCCGGCCGGGTTGTGCGTGAACTTGGTCAGGGTGCGCGGCGAACCCGCTTCGCAGATCTCTATGCGCTCGCGCAGGCCGGGCAGCACGCGCGATGCGTTCTCGATCAGCAGGTCGGTGACTTCTCGCTTCTTCCTGCGGTAGTCCAGCTTCTGCAGCGCATGCCAGTCGCTTGCGCCGGTGAGCGTGAACAGCCCAAGGCTCGATTTCCCATGCGGCACCAGCGAGGGATCGACGTTGGAGAAATAATTGATCGACCAGCTGGTGTTGTCGGCATGCAGTTCGCCGGCCTGGATGTGCGCGAACTGCTCGCGCT
>JANOXT010000259.1:0-8658 GCA_031418555.1 Lysobacterales bacterium
CGCCAGCGGCGAACGAACTCCGCCACCCGGCCGTAGCCTCCCGGAAACCCCTGCGCCTGCAACTGATGAAACAGCACCTTCGCCGTGCGCCGATCGCGCTTGGGGCGATGGCTGTCGGTGCGCAGCCAGACCTCCAGCTGATCGCGATAGGCATCGATGATGCAAGGACGTTTGCGCGCCGGATAGACCGGCTCGACTGTGCCCTGCCGCAGCCAGCGGCGGACGGTGTTACGGGAAAGCCCGGTGCGCCTGGAGACCTCGCGCACCGACATACCATCGCGGAAGTGCATCCGCCGAATCTTGGCCAACATGACCATGCTAATCACTCCTGAATGCTCCCGAGCCAATTGCTCAGGATGACGGGTTCAGGTGGGTCAGTTTTAGATGGAAATTACGGCCCCAAGTGGGTCAGTTTTAGAGCGTCCTCAACATATCTGGCGTGGATGGAGGATCTGATGAGAACGTCTGGTTCCACAAATCGGCAGGCTAAGTCGGAGCTTTTGCGGGCATGTCATGCTCCGCCGGACGCGCGCGCATGCAAACCAAGCGATTGATTTTTCCACCCGCGTCCGGTCTCATCCCGCAATTACGTATACCCACCCACATATGGCTGACTCTCTCCCCCATGGCCGCTGCATGATCGAATTCGGTCACCTGACCCACGCCGGACTGCGGCGCGAGCTCAACGAGGACACCTATTACGGTGACAGCGATCTCGGGCTGTGGCTGGTCGCCGACGGTATGGGCGGTCACGAATATGGCGAAGTCGCCAGCGCCCTGGCCCGCGAAACCATCGTCCGCGAGATCCGGCAAGGCGCGTCGCTGGCCCAGGCGATCCGCACTGCCGACGAGGAAATCATCCGCGCTTCGCGCCAGCGCAGCGACGCGCTGCCGATGGGGACCACCGTGGTGGCCCTGCGCGTGCTGGGCAACCGCTTCGAGGTGGCATGGGTGGGCGACAGCCGCGCCTATCTGTGGCGCGACGGCCAGCTGGCCCAGCTCTCGCACGACCACAGCTACGTGCAGGAACTGATCTCGCAGGGCGCGATCACCGTCGATCAGGCGCGCACCCATCCGCACCGCAACGTGGTCACGCAGGCGCTGGGTGTGACCGATCCGCAAAACCTCAACGTCGAAACCTTGTCGGGCGAACTGCGCCCGGGCATGCAGCTGCTGCTGTGCAGCGACGGACTGACCGAGGAAGTGGACGATGGCAACCTTTCGCAGGTGCTGTCGCATACCGAATGCAGCGCGCAGGAGTGCGTAGATGGCCTGGTGGCCGCCGCGCTCGACGGCGGCGGCTCGGACAACATCACCGTGGTGCTGGTCCGCCGTCAATAACCAGCGCTTTGGGCAGCGTCAGCCTTTGCACCTGGGCAGCGCCTGCTTCAAGCCATCGGCGTTGACCTCGCAGGCCCATTCAATCATGCCCGATGCGTCGTTCGTGGTCGGTCGCAGCACGATGGTGCTGCCCGCGGGAAAACGTTCGTCCAGCCTCACCGTCACCACGCCTTTGGCGCCAAGGGTGATCTCGCGCACGGCGCCGCTGCGCATCTCGGTCGGGGCCGGCAGACCGGCCTCATCGGCATCCCGCGGCCAACGGCCGTTGCTCTGGTAATACTCGGTCAGCGCGACCCGAAACATGGTCGCGCGACTGGCGGCTTCCGCAGCCAGCCCGCGCTGATCCATGTCCTTCGCCTGTGCATCCATGGCTTTGCGGGCTCCGTCGACGCTGCGCTGCACCGAGGCCTCGACCTCCGCCGCGACCTGCTGCGCTTCGCTGCGGGCCTGTTTCAGATCCACCTGCGCGTTTGCCGAAGGCGTCTGTGCTTTGGCAGCTGTCTCAACCTTGGCCACTGCAGCCTCGCGCGGCTGGACGATAAACCGATCGTAGCCCAGCAGCGCCAGGAAGCCGCCGATCAGCACTGCGATCAGGGTGATGATGAATTGTTTCATGCAGACTCCGGATGGAAATCAGCGCGTAATGTAGCCCGAAGCGGCGCGGGGGCGGATTTTGCGACTGTCAAACGAACCTCCGCAAATCCAAACTCCGCAGCGCTCACACGCGGGAATACACCCACGACACCATCCTGCCGTCCCGATAGGGCATCACGCCATGAAAGCCTCGCGGGTCGTCATCGAACACCAGCGGCAGGAACCGGCGGTCGCCGTCCCACAGCGGCAGATCGAGGATGCGCTCGACCGGCACCCACTCCAACGTACCCTCGGCATTGGTCTCATGCGGCGTGCCGCTGTAAGCGGTGATCAGAAACACAAAACCCAGCCAGTCCTCGCCCTGCTTGCCGAAGCCGGGCCAGCTGATCGTGCCGCGCAACGCCAGTTCGTCGCAACGGATACCGGCCTCTTCATGGATCTCGCGACGCATACCTGCGACCACGTCTTCATCGGCCTCCAGTTTTCCGCCCAGGCCGTTGTACTTGCCCAGATGCTGGTCGTCCGGCCGCGCATTGCGGTGAATCAGCAGCACCTGTTTGCGATCAGGCGACAGCACATAGCCGAGCGTAGCGACAATGGGGGTATAGGGCATGCGGGGCTTCCATGAAAAATTCGTACAGGGTACGCATCCGCGCACCGAATCATGATGATTCAAGCCGTTCGCGCCATCAACAGCCGTCGCAGCATCGATTTGAGCGCCAAAGCCTTCACCGGTTTCGGCAACAGACCGAAGCCATGTTCCAGCGCGATGCGGCGCACTTCGCCGCTGTCGTCCGCGCTCAGAATCATGGTCGGTCGTACGCCGAACCGTGCTGACAATCGTGTGTGCAACGCCACACCGGTATCGCCATCGTCGAGATGGTAGTCGAACAGCCACAGCGCGTGATCCGCACCTGAAGCAAGCAGCGCATCGGCATCCGCATACGTCGTCACCGCATCGACGCGGCACTGCCAGCTTTCTAGAATCTTGCGCAGCGCCGTCAACGCCTGGGAATCGTTGTCCACGATCAGCACGCGCAGCCCTTCAAAACCGGCCGCACTGGGCGTCGCCTCCTGCTGCAGCGGCGCAATCGAAGCCAGGCTCAGCGAAAACACCGTCCCGCGTCCACGCTTGCTGCGCATCCCAAGCGGCGCATCCAGCAGATGCGCGATGCGGTCGGCAATGGCGAGCCCCAGGCCCAAGCCCTGCCCGATCGCGCCTTCGCCGCGCCGGAACTCTTCGAAGATCAAACGCTGCTGCGATTCTGGAATACCCGGGCCGGTATCGTGCACTTCGATACGCAGAGCTCCGCCGACGCGACGCACGCCCAGCAATACGCCGCCGTGCTGCGTGTAACGCACGGCGTTGGCGAGAAAATTCTGCAGCACTCTGCGCAGCAGCTGCGGGTCGGTATGCACCCAGGCGCGGGTGGCGCGATAGCGGAAGCGCAGCCCATGCTCCGCGGCCAGAGCGCGGAATTCCGATGCCAGCGGTTCCAGCACGTCAGCCAGTGGAAACACCCGCGGCTGTGGCACCAGCCCGCCGGCTTCGAGCCGCGACATGTCCAGCAGCCCCGACAGCAGATCGCCGGTGGAATCCAGCGCGCCGCGGATCTGCTGCGCGGTGGCCCGCTGCGACTGCGCGGGAAGCTGTTCCACCAGCGCATCGGTGAACAGCTGCGCCGCGTGCAGCGGCTGCAGCAGGTCGTGGCCGATGGCGGCGAGAAAGCGGCTCTTGGCGTCGTTGGCGCGTTCGGCGTCGGCGCGGGCCTGATCGAGCCGCGCGGTACGGTCGGCGACGCGCTGCTCCAGGGTTTCGTTGCTGCGGATCAATGCCGTTTCGGCATGGCGGAACGCAGTGACATCGGTAAACGTGGCGACGAAGCCGCCGCCGGGCATCGGATTGCCGCGGATCTCGATCACGCTGTCTTCGATTCCACCGCCGTTGGGGAAAACCCGCTCGCTGACATAGGGCGTACCGGCCTGCATGTGGCGTACGCGCTTGTCCACTTCGTCTTCGATCAAATTCGCATTGCAACCGTTGCGCACGTTGTGCCGCACCAGTTCCGCAACCGGCACGCCCACGCGCAGCAGCGGTTGCGGATAGCCGAACAATTCGGCATAGCGACGGTTCCAGGCCACCAGACGCAGGTCGCGATCGACGACGCTGATGCCCTGACTCATGTTTTCCAGCGCCGCCTCAAGCAGCCGCTGATTGAAACGCAGATCCTGCGAGGCCTCGCCGACGATCGCGGCCACCGTGTCGAAATCGCGTCCGGCTTCGCGTCGCGCGGCATCCAGCAGCAGGCGCGCAGATGCCGAGCCCAACACCGCCGCCAGTTCGCGCTCCAGCTGAGCTTCCTGCATGACAGGCACGGCGCCATCCGCAGGCGCGCCCATCAGTGCGGCGTCGACGGTGCCGTGCGGCAGAAAGCGCCGGCCCGCATCGCGCAGCGTGTCCGCAGACAGCCCGCGCGCGCCCGCACGACGCGGGCCGGCCTGCCACCACGCGGTGGCGCGCGTCGATGCGAACAAGGTGACGATCACGCCCGCGAACAGACTCATGGTCACCGCGCGCCCGAGCCGGCTCCAGCCGGTCAGGCCGAAGAACGCGTCCGGCGCGAACAGCGACCAGCCGCCGGGCCCTTCGCGCAGCCAGTGCGCATCCAGGCCGCGCGCCTCGACCAGCGCCGGCACCAGCAGCAGCCACGCCCACAGCGCGACCGCCGCACCGATGCCCAACAGCACCGCACGCGGCGGCGTCTGAGGTCGCCACAGCGCAAATCCCAGCGCAGGAGCAAGCGCCGCAAGCGCCGAGAACGACAGCGCACCGACATCGGCCAGCGCATCGTTGCCGGCGATCAGACGGCTGTAACCCCAGGCCAAGAGCACGATGGCCAGAATGCCGATGCGTCGCTGCATCAGCACGGCACCGCGCAGATCGGGCTGATCCGACGGCATGGCCGGTGCGCGACCGCGACGCGGGGCCCAGACGCCCCGCAGCCACAGTGGCGTGAGCCAGTGGTTGCCGATCATCAGACTCAGCGTCACCGTGCTGACGATCACCATGCCGGTGCCGGCACTCAAACCGCCCAGAAACGCGAGCAGCGCCAACCCCTCGCGCCCCTGCGACAGCGGCAGCGCCAGCACATACAGATCCGACGGCACGCCCTGCGCGCCCAGCAGCGCATCGCCCGCGCGCGCCAGCGGCAAAATGGGGATGGCGATCAGCAGCAGATACAGCGGAAACACCCAGCGCGCGCGCAGCACGTGGCGCTCGTCGCAGCATTCGACCGCACCGACGTGGAACTGGTGCGGCAGCGTGAACATCGCCAGCATGCCCAGCAGCACCAGCGGCGCGAAGCCGGAGAGATCGCCGGCCTGCGGCCTCAGCAGTTCGGCCGCCGACGGCGCCGACGGCAGACGGAACGCGAACACGCCGATCGCAAGCATCGCGCCCAGCTTGAGCAGCGCCTCGAACGCCATCGCCAGGATCAGCCCACGGTTGTGCTCGGCGGCGCTGGCGCTGCGGGTACCGAACAGCATCGCGAATGCGGCCATCGCCAGCGCCACGTACAGCGCGCTGTCCTGCCAGGCAGGCGCCTGCGCCATATCGTCGCGCACCAGCAGCGCGAAGCTCATCGCCACCGCTTTGAGCTGCAGCGCGATGTAGGGAACGATACCGAGCACGGCAACGAAGGTGACCGCAGCGGCCAGCCAGCCGTCCTGCCCAAGCCGGCTGGCGACGAAATCCGCGATCGACGTGCTGTTGCTTTCGCGCACCAGCCGCACCAGCCGCATCAACAGGCCGATACCGAACACATACAGCAAAATGGTGCCGATAAACGTCGGCGGCAGCGGCCAACCGTAGCGCGCGGCCTGGGTGACGGTGCCGAAGAACGTCCACGACGTGCAGTACACCGCGAGCGACAGCGCATAGATGTCCGGCCAGCGCCGCGCGAATGCCTGCGGTCGGCGCTCGCCGTAGACGGCGACTGCGAACATCATGCCCAGCCACAGCAGCGCAGCGATGATGACGCTGCCGCTGCTCAGCATGCCGCTGTGCTCATCGTTCTACGCTGCGTGGCGGTTTTTGACATATCCCCGATGCGATCCTGTCTCTCGAATCGGGAGGATATCGCAGATGGGCATGCACACAACGGGAGTGCGCGCGCCTTGCATTTTGTAGGAGCACCGCGTTTTTACAGGAGCGGCGCTTTTGTAGGAGCGGCTTCAGCCGCGAAGCCCACAAACTTACACAGACAATGATGCCCGCCATCCACCCTGTGCCTCATTGGGATGACGAATTGTGTCGTAGCGCAAACACTGCAGGCTTCGCGGCTGAAGCCGCTCCTACAAAAAAAGCGGCGGACAAAAAAATAGCGGCGGACTTGCGTCCGCCGCTATTTCAAACATCTGCCGCAGGCGCTTTAGAATCAGAAATCGTAGCGCGCCGACAGCGTGTACTGGCGCGGCGGGCCGTAGAAACCGGTGAACACGCCCAGCGCCGACACCAGGTTGTATCCGGTGGTCAGATATTCCTCGTCGGCGAGGTTGCTGCCCTGCAGCGAGAACGTCCAGGCATCGTTGAGCTTCCAGATCACGCCGGCATTGATCAGTCCGTACCCGTCCTGGCTGATCGGCGTAGCGCGCGTACCGGTGACCGGGTCGCGCACTACTTCGGTGGTGGCAACCACATCGCTCTGGTAGCTGTAGCCAACACGCGCCGACAGATTGCCCATGCTGCCAACCGACGTGCGGTATTCAAGATTCATCGCCCCGGAAAACTCGGGTGCATTGGTGAATTCCTGCTGGTCCGCGATGTCGACGTTCTTGAAAATGTAGCGGTCGTACTTGGCATCCAGCCACGCCAGATTGCCGGAGACCGCCCAGTGCGTGGACGGCAGCCACTGGTATTCGGCCTCGAAACCATTGACGGTGCCTTCGCCAGCGTTGGTGAAGTCGCCGAAGAACGCGTCGTCGATGCCGTCGCCATTGCTGTCGTATGCGGTGAATACCGACAGCTGGATGTCTTTGTAGACGTTGTGGAACGCCGACAGATTCAGGAACAACCGCTGGTCGAGGAACGACATCTTGCTGCCCACCTCAAAGCTGTCCACGGATTCGTCCTGGAAGGGCTCGGCCGAACGCGGCACTGCGGTCGCCTGCGCACGGATGTTGTAACCGCCCGATTTGAAGCCACGGGTGGCCAGACCGTACAGCATGATGTCGTCGTTGAACTGGTAGTCCAGCGAGATCTTGGGCGATGTGTTCTTGAAGTTGATGGTCTTGTCGAAATTGGCGGCGATTGGCGCAAATGGGCGCAGCGTGGTGTAGGTGGCGTCGGTGTAAAAACGGTTGAGCACCACTGCATGCTTGTCTTCATCGGTGTAGCGGACGCCGACGTCGAGCTTGAGCTGGTCGGTCAGATCGAAGGTCCAGTCGCCGTAGACGGCCACGCTTTTGGTGAACACGTTTCCCCGGGTGTCGCCGAACAGCAGATTGAAGAAATTATTGAGCACGCGGCCACCAGCGCGGCCATCGAAAGTGTAGACGCCGAACACGCCGCGGGAGCGACCGCCGCCGTCGTAGTTCGCCTGCATTTCATGCGTGGTCTGCGCATCGCTGTAGAACGCCTTCACGTCGGCGATCTTGTTGGGCAGGGTGTCGAAATCGATATTGGTTTCGGTATCGGACTCGCGCTTGGCAGCCACGTACTTGAACGCCCAGCTGTCGTTCGGGCGCCAGTTGACGGTCGCCGATACGCCCTTGAGTTCAGTGTTGTTGATATTGGGCATGCCGTTGCGCACGTCGTAACGGTCTGTCAGCGGAAGCGCGGTCGGCGCGAAGCGATTGGGCGCCAGCATCCGCGCGGCGCGCACGCCGGACCTGTCGTCGATCCAATCGAATGCGAACTGCACATCGAAATCGTCCTGCGAATATGCGCCCAGATTGAAACGCAGCGCGTTGATCTCCTTGTCGCTCACCTGCTGGCGGGTGTTGATGTTCTCGCCGAAACCGTCGCGGTTGAGACTGGCCACCGCGATCCGCGCGCGCAGACCGCTGTTGTCGCCGAACAGCGGGCCGCCGATAGCCGCTTTCGCATCGAGCTGGCTGTAGTTGCCGACCGTGATCGATGCGAAACCGTCGAACTGTTCCGGCAGTGGTTTCGAAATGTATTTGATCGCGCCGCCGATGGTGTTCTTGCCGTACAGCGTGCCCTGCGGACCGCGCAGCACCTCGACGCGGTTCACGTCGAAGACATCCAGCAATGCGCCCTGCGGACGGGCGATGTACACATCATCCAGATAGATCCCGACGCCCGGATCCACGCCCCACAGCGGGTCGGACTGGCCGACGCCGCGAAGATAGGCGGTGACCGTGCTGCTGGAGCCGCGGGCCGCATAAATGGTGAGATTGGGCACCTGCGCGTCGAGGTCGCTGAGGTCTTCGACGTTCAGTTTGTCCAGCGAATCCGCGGTGAATGCAGTCACTGCGACCGGCACATCCTGCAGGGTTTCCTCGCGCTTGCGCGCGGTCACGGTGATGCTGTCCAAAGTGTTCTGTTCCGTTTCCGCGCCGGCCGCTGCGTCTTGGGCATACACCATCGGTGCGAACACACCCAGCGCCAACGCGGTTGCGACGGCGAGACTCAGGCTGCTGTGCGGCAAGCGCACGCTGATGCGCTTGCGCGCGACAGTGGCCGGGAAGGCGGTTGGATTC
>JANOXT010000260.1:0-1781 GCA_031418555.1 Lysobacterales bacterium
GTGCCGGGACCGGCGCGCGTGATCAACGTTTTCATTTGCTTGGGCGTGAGGTTCTGTGCCTCATCAATGATTAAATATTTATTGAGGAACGTGCGGCCACGCATGAAGTTCAGCGACCGGATCTTGATCCGCGAGGCCAGCAGATCGTTGGTTGCGGCGCGGCCCCAGCTGCCGCCGTCCTGGGTGTTCGGCATCAGCACTTCGAGGTTGTCGGTCAACGCGCCCATCCACGGCGTCATCTTTTCCTCTTCGGTGCCGGGCAGGAAACCGATGTCCTCGCCGACGCTCACGGTGGCGCGGGTCATGATGATTTCGCGATAGCGCTGCTGGTCCATGGTCTGGGCCAGACCGGCCGCCAGCGCCAGCAGGGTCTTGCCGGTGCCCGCGGTGCCCAGCAGGGTGACGAAATCGATCTCCGGGTCCATCAGCGCGTTGATCGCGAAATTCTGCTCGCGATTGCGCGCGGTGATGCCCCACACAGCGTGCTGATGGCTGCGATAGTCGTCGACGATCTGCAGCTCGACAAAGGCGTCGTCGACCTTGGCGACCCGGAACTCGGCTTCGTCATCGCCGGGCAGATACACGAACTGGTTCGGATACCAGTCGTCGCCCGCGACGCGCGCAACCTTGTAATAGGTGCGACCTTTTTCGGTCCACGACTTCAGGCCATCGCTGTAGCGCTGCCAGAAATCCTCGGGCAGCACGCCGGTTCCGGTATACAGCAGACTGAAATCGTCCAGCGCGCGATCGTTTTCGTAATCCTCGGACATGATCCCCGCGATCGCGCCCTTGATCCGCAGATTGATGTCCTTGGAGACGAACACCACCGGCACGTCGGGCTCGGCTTCGCGCAGTGCCAGGATCGCGCCGAGAATATGATTGTCCGGAATGACCGCGCCGAAACGCTTGCCTGCATCGAAGCTCTCGGTCTGGAAGCGCAGTTTGCCGATGCTGTCGGCGGCGCGCAGCTGCAGGCCTTTCGGCTGCAAGAGCATCAGTCCGGTCGCGATCTTGTCGGTGCCGTGGGTTTCGATCAGCTCATTGAGGAAACGGCTGACCTGACGCGCATTGCGGCTGGCTTCGGAGGTGCCTTTCTTGGCGTTGTCCAGTTCCTCGATCACCTGCATCGGCAGGTAGACATCGTGTTCCTCGAATTTGAACAGCGCGGTGGGGTCGTGCATCAGCACATTGGTGTCGAGGACGTAGATGCGCTTGCCTTTTGTCATCATTCGTATGCGCTACCGGTTGCGGAGATAGGGAGATAAGAGATCTGGAGCTGCGGGCAACCGCAAGCCGCCGCAGTCCGCGAAGCGGGGCGGAAACAGTGCGTGTCGCGAATGGGCGTCACTGCGCCTGGGCAGCCTTCAGCGCGTCGAGCACGGCCTGGGCGTGGCCGGGGACTTTCACGCCGCGCCATGCAGCGGCGATCTTGCCCTTGGGGTCGATGAGAAACGTGCTGCGCTCGATCCCCAGCACTTTCTTGCCGTACATGTTTTTTTCTTTGATCACTTCGAAGAGATTGCACAGCGCTTCGTCGCCGTCGCTGATCAGCAGGAAGTCGAAGCCCTGTTTAGTGCAGAAATTCTGATGCGATTTGATCGAATCGCGCGACACGCCCAGCACCGTGGCGCCGAGTGTCGAAAATTGCGGCAGCAGCGCATTGAAGTCGAGGCCTTCGGTGGTGCAGCCCGGGGTGGAATCCTTGGGATAGAAGTACAGCACCAGCCATTGGCCTGAATAGCCGGAAAGTTTGGCAGTGCTGCCGTCGGAAAGCGCCAGCG
>JANOXT010000261.1:0-6370 GCA_031418555.1 Lysobacterales bacterium
CGGCTTCTCGCCGCGCGACATGTATGCATTCAAACCGTCGCGGTTGCGGGTGATGTCGTGCATGTAGTCGTAATTACTGGTGCCGTTGCTGTCGCGGGAGACACGGCCGCCCGTCGCTGCAGCCACCGCGCCGCCGTAGCCGGAAATATGCTGCGCCTTGAGAAAACCGGCGATCTTTTCCGGCGTGTCGTCGGCATGCAGCACGCCATCCTTCATTGCGCGCTGACAGGTCTTGTCGCAGTTGGTCTTGAACGCACGGTCCTGCAGATCGTCAGACGCCTTGTACGTGTCCAGACTCAGGCCGTTCTTCCAGTTCGACGGACTTTCGAGGAACCGGGCCATCTCACCAGCCTGCGCCCAGGCCCATTCGTTCCTGTAGCCCGCCATCGATGTTTTCAGCTTGTCGGCGTCGACATAGCCGGCATCCGCCAGCCAGTCGGCACCTGCCTGATAGCGGCCGACATAGCCCTGTCTGTTGGTCACGGCCAGATCGCCGCCGTGACTTTCCGTCATCACCGTGGAGGCGATCAGCCGCCGGGTCATCGCCGCATCCAGGCCGGCGATATTGCCCTGGTCATACGCCTCGGCAGTGGCCACTGCCTTCTGTCTCGTATCAGCCATGACAGCTTCCTCGTTGGATACGATTGGGTGGATAGCATTGTAGGCACTGCAGATGCGGGGGGGCCGAGAGCCCCATAGATCGCCTCGGAGCCTCTACATCACGACCTTGAGCGAAATATCGCAGGTCTGAAATGCTGTCACAGCCCTGACAGAAGGCGTCGTGACGTGCGCTAAAATCGCCGCCTCGACCGCTTCAGGATGAACTCATGCACCTTACTTCGGCTCGCGCCATCGTCACCGGCGGCGTCTCCGGCCTCGGCTTGGCAGTTGCCCGGCATCTGGTCTCACAAGGCGCCAAGGTCGCGCTGTTCGATCTGAACGACGACAAGGGCGCGGCCGCCGTCACCGAACTCGGCGAAACCAGCGCCCGCTATTTCCGCACCGATGTCAGCGACGAAGCCGGCGTGGTCGCGAATGTCGATGCGGCGAAAGCCTTCCTCGGCGGCCTGAACGTTGCGATCAACTGCGCCGGCATCCTCGGCGCCGGCCGCGTGCTGGGCAAAGACGGCGCGATGCCGCTGTCGCAGTTCCAGACCACGGTCATGGTCAATCTGGTCGGCAGTTTCAACGTCGCCAAAGCCGCCGCCGCGGTCATGCAGCACAACCAACCCGGCACCGACGGCGAGCGCGGCGTGATCGTCAACACCGCGTCGGTCGCGGCGTATGAAGGCCAGATCGGTCAGGCCGCGTATGCGGCCAGCAAGGGCGGCGTGGTCGGCATGACGTTGCCGATGGCGCGCGAACTGGCGCGCTTCGGGATTCGCGAGATGACCGTTGCGCCGGGAATTTTCTGGACGCCGATGGTCGACGGCATGCCGGAGTCGGTGCAGCAGTCGCTGTCGGCATCGATTCCGTTTCCATCAAGGCTCGGAAAACCGGAAGAGTTCGCCGATCTGGTCGCGTATATTCTCGGCAACACCTATCTCAACGGCGAAACCATCCGCTTGGACGGCGCGACGCGGCTAGCGCCGAAGTAGGGCGGTTCGTAGGGCGGGTCTCGACCCGCCGTTACAGCCGGCCCGATCGCTCCAGGCACCGATCGAAGCAATGCCGATCACTGCGAACCGCACCGAAATAATCTCAATGGCGGGTCAAGACCCGCCCTACACGGAATCCATGCAATGAAGGCTTACGACATCAAGAAAGGCAACGTGGTCGAACACAACGGCACCGTGTATCAGATCCGCGACATCGAGCGCAGCTCGCCGCAGGGCCGCGGCGGCAACGTGAAATTCCGTTTCACGATGTACAGCGTGCCCGGCGGCAATAAATTCGATCTCAGCCTCGGCGGCGATGATGATTTGAAAGAAGTGGAGCTGGCGCGGCGTCAGGCCACGTTCTCATACAAAGACGGCGATGCTTTCGTATTTCTCGACGACGAGGATTACACGCCGTACATGCTGGATGCCGATGTCGTCGGCGACGATGCCGGTTACATCACCGACGGCCTCGCCGGCTGTTACGTGCAGGTGATCGATGACGCGCCGGTGGCGCTGCAGCTGCCGCAGAGCGTGGTGCTGGAAGTGATCGAAACCCCGCCGGAACTCAAAGGCGGCACTGCGACCAAGCGCCCGAAGCCTGCGAAGCTCAGCACCGGTATCGAGATCCAGGTGCCGGAGTACATCACCAACGGCGAGAAAGTCTGGGTGAACACCACTACCGGCGAATTCGGCGGACGCGCGGAGTAAGCGCCGCATGTCGAATCCGGGCTTCACCAAGCGCACGCTTGTCGTCGGTCTGTCGATGCTGCTGCTGGGCGTTCCCGCCATCGCGGCGGCATGCGACCCGGTGATTCCCATCATGGAAGATTTGATCGCCGATACAGACATCGCCGTCGTCAAAGGACGTTTTTTCGCAGCGCCGATGACAGATCAACCCAGGCGCGCAGTGTTCATCATCACTCAGGTGTTTCGTGGCAAGGTCGGCCCCGGAGAATATGCCGTCGCCGAGGGCGGCGCTTTCGGCAGTCGCTGCGAATACGGAGAAATGACGGTCGAATACCCGGAACCCGATCTCCGGGAGGGAATGGAGCCCACGCTGCCTGTGAACGTGGATCAATATCTGTTCGTATCGAAAGTCGGCAGGCGCGATGTGCTGGTCGTTCCGATCGGATGGCGTTATGGCATGAACGAAACGAACGGACAGATCGCGCTCGATGGGTGTCGCATCTCAAGTGCGCACTTCGAAGCCGCGTTGACGCCCGGGCCGGAGCCGCGCGCGCCGCTGTGTCCGATGAGGCCTGTTGAATGATGAAATTTCGCGGCGTGCCATCCGGCGCATTCGTCCTGACCATGGGGCTCTGGATCGTTTGCGGCTGCGCCTCACGGCCGTTTGCGGCATTCGACGATCCGCGCCCCGAAGGACGTCTGAGCCTGCGCGAACGTTCGCAGTGCGAAGTGCCGGACGCGCCGGGCGACCAGCCGAACTGGTGCGATTACCCGCACGAGGTCCGGGCATTCCTCGATCAGCGCGAGGAATGCGATCACTTCCGCGGCGAACCGTGGCCAGAAGGCGACGACGCCGATGCCGTCGCGCGACGACACACACTGCGCGATGCGATGGCGAAACACTGCACAGGCACCGATGCGCGGCTCACCAGGCTGCGCGAGATCTACCGCGGCGATGGCGTCGTCAGCGCCGCGCTGGGCCAACTCGAAAGCGACATCGAGCCATGAATATGCCGGCGCCCGGTGAGGGGCAACCGCCCATGACGATCGAATCGATCCGCTACTCCGGCACGACCGCCGACTATCTTCACGACCACTTTTGCGATCAAGCGACGCTCGCGCGGCTTGCGGATATCGACGTCGAAACACTGCGCGCGTTGATTGCCGGAGCGCTCGCACCGGATGCAGCCTATGTGGTCGCCAACGGCACCATCTCATCGTATGTCTTCGGGGAGATGGACGCGCCGGATGCGCCGGCGGGCCATTGGTATTCGAAAGCGAACGTCGCGTGGATCCAGCGCGCGCTGGCGGTGATCGACGATCATGGCGAAGCAGCGGCTGCCGCTGCGCTCAACACGCGCTTCGAATCCCGGTATCGCGAGGCATTACGCGCATCGCACAGCGCCCACGGCCCTTTGCCCGGTTTGAGCGATGGCGAAGGCAGTTTCGACGACGATGCCTACTCGGCTCAGTTCGATACGGTGTGGACGCATTTTCTTGCCGGCACATTCAGCCTGTGCATTCGCGATGCGGTCGATGAAACGCGCATCGCCGAAAAGGAAAGCCTGCAACTACGGCTGTCCGCCGCTACCGACGGCGGAACCAGAACCATTTACTCGCAAACGGAAGCAACTGCGGTTCGCAGTTTGATCGCGCGCTATGTCGAGGTTTCGATGCCGTTCTCGCCCATCGAATACGCTCGCAGCAGCCGTCGTCGACTGGTCGAAAACGTGCTGCCGCATCTGCGGCAAGGCTGAGCACAGGCGATCAGCTGCGCGCCAGCCACTTCCGCGCCATCCGCGCGATCGACGGGTCCAAGCCCGGCTCATCCATCAACCCGGCAATCTCGCGCCACGCCAGCGCATGCGATTCGTCGCTGACCACGAAGTGCGCATTGCCGGTCGTGCGCACCACATACCGCACGTCGTAATGCCAGTGACCGGGTACATCGGCGCGCCCGGGAATCCAGTGCCGGTCCAGATCGAAGATCTCCGGCAGCACGACAAGACCGGTCAAGCCCGATTCTTCCCCGGCCTCGCGCAGCGCGACGCGGGCCAGATCGCGGTCGCCGTCGGCGTGCCCACCCAACTGCAGCCAGCGGTCGAGTTTGCGGTGATGGGTCATCAGCAAGCGTTCGCCAGCGGCATCGACCAGCCAAGCGGACGCGGTGTAATGCCCGGCGAGGCGTTCGCGCAGGAAGGGGTCATCGGCATCGTCGAGCAACGCCCGAAACGCCGCAGCAATCTCACCCTCATCGGGCCATGCGCGTTCATAAACACCGAATGCTGCGACCAAAACCGAACTGCGAAGCTCGAACTCACTCATGCTGCGGCGCACCATCTGCGGATCAGCGCGGATTATCGCCCGCCGTACCCGTCGATGCAGAGAGATTCACGCCGCGAACCTCCGGTACCGACCTTGTGCCATGACGGCTGGCCGGGTATGGTCGCCGGGTTCGGTGCCGACGTGCGTTGTCGGCGACATCCGCAAGCCATTCCGGGGAATACTCAATGCTGTTCCAGCGCAAGAAGCCGCTCGATTTGATTCTGGCAACCGCCGAAAAACGATCCCTCAAACGCCAACTCGGCGCCTTCGATCTGACCATGCTGGGCATCGGCGCCGTGATCGGCACCGGCATCTTCGTGCTGACCGCGGTGGCGGCCAACAAGGCCGGGCCGGGCATGATGTACTCGTTCGTGATCGCCGGCGTGGTGTGCGCCCTGACCGCGCTGATCTATTCCGAAATCGCGGCGATGGTGCCGGTCTCCGGCTCCGCCTACACCTACTCTTATGCCGTCCTGGGCGAGGTGATCGCTTGGATGGTCGGTTGGGCACTGATCCTTGAATATGCGGTGGCCGCAGGCGCGGTATCGGTGGGATGGTCCGGTTACGCCAACGGCTTCCTGGCGCACCACGGATTCGGACTGCCCGCAGCGCTGACGGCGGGGCCCTTCGATAGCACTACGCTGGCCGACGGCACCATCGCGAAGGGCAGCTTCAACTTCATCGCTTTCGTGCTGGCGCTGCTGGTCACTTGGCTGCTGGTGGTGGGTACGTCCAAATCCGCCAAGGTCACTGCGGTACTGGTGATGATCAAAATCATCGCGTTGGCCGCGTTCATCGTACTGGCCCTCCCTGCGGTGGACAGCGCCAACTTCGTGCCGATGCTGCCCAATGGCTGGGGCACGCCGCTGTCGGGCGTGGGTGTGCTGGGCGCTGCCGCATCGATCTTTTTTGCTTACGTCGGCTTCGATGCGGTCTCCACCGCGGCGGAAGAAACCAAGAATCCAAACCGCAACATCCCGATCGGTCTGATCGGATCATTGGCGGTGTGCACCATCTTTTATTTGCTGGTGGCTTACGCAGCGGTAGGCGCGGTAGGCGCGCAGCCGGAAGGCGCACTGTCGCAGTCGAAGGAACCGCTTGCGTTCGTGCTTCGGCAGATCGGTTGGCCGCGGGTCGGCGACCTTGTTGCCGGCGCCGCAATTCTGGCGTTGCCTTCGGTCGTGCTGATGATGATGTTCGGCCAGACCCGGATCCTGTTCACGATGTCGCGCGACGGCCTGATGCCGGCCGCATTTTCGAAAGTGCATCCGAAATACCACACCCCGCACGTTGTGACCTGGATCACCGGCGTTTTCGTAGCGTTCTTCGCCGCGCTGTTTCCGGTGGGCATTCTGGCCGACATCTCCAACGCAGGCACGCTGTTCGCGTTCTTCATGGTGGCGGCAGGCGTGATGATCCTGCGCCGCACCGATCCGAAACGCCTGCGTCCTTTCCGCACGCCGCTGATCTGGATCGTCGGTCCGCTGGCCATGGGCGGCTGTGTACTGCTGTTCTTCAGCCTGGGCTGGAACCCGACCATCAAGTTCTTCTGCATCTGGGCGGTGATCGGTCTCATTACTTATTTCTTGTACGCCCGCAAACGCAGCCATCTGGCTCCCGGCAACGAGGCGCTGCTGCACGGCGACGGCGTAAAACTGACGGCCGATCCATTGGTACAGCAAGGACCGAACGCCGGTCCGTAATCGCAGATCAGGTTTCGCAAACAAAAACGGCGCGGCATCCCGCGCCGTTTTTTT
>JANOXT010000262.1:0-5840 GCA_031418555.1 Lysobacterales bacterium
ATCACGGCGTATGCCGACAGGCGGCACATGGCTTCAATAAAGTGAGTACGCGGGCTCAGCGCAGCTGACTGTCCTTGCTGCCGCGCCGGTTGTAACCGGCATTCGAGGCGTCGTCTTTGTCATGCGCGTCCTGACAGCTTACGCACAGACGCACGCCCGGCACTGCCCTGCGCCGCGCCTCGGGAATCTCGACGGCGCAGTCTTCGCAATGAATCAAGCCCGGACCCTGCGGCAGACGGCTGCGCACGCGCTGAATGCCATCCTTGACGGTGGCATCGATCTGATCCTGCACAGCACCATCGCCTGCCCATCCGGTCGCCATCATCGTCTCCAACAACATCAACGCAACGGTATGTCAAACGCAGCCGGACGATGAGCCCGGACAGCCAGCCCGGAATGGCTGCCCTCGTCACTCTTTGTCGAAGTTGATCCGCACGTCCTTTACGGTGCTGGATTTCAGCGCCACCGATACCCGCGGCCTGAACAGGCGGCGCTTGACCAGTACATCCTCGCCGTCGTCCAGTTCCGCATCCACCCAGCGGCCTGCCTGACGGTCAATGGCGGCCTTCACTTTGCGCGCGACGCGGTTCTCGCCGTCGTTGCGCTCGATCAAGACCCGTACCTGCACCGCTTCGCGACCGTGCGGCACGATCTCCAACGCGATCTCGCCCGCAGATTCGGCAGCACCGCTGAATTCCAGACGCCATTTGTTGGATTCGGAGGCGAAAGCGCTGCTCGCGAACAGGGCGGTCAACACGACGACGCTTGAACGAAGGATACGCATCGGAACGCTCGCTTTGCGATGAATGGGCTTGAGGCCAGCATCATAAACGCCTGGGAGATATCGCGATGAATCCACGTTCACACCGCCCATCCAGACCGCGCATTCAAACCATGTGTTCAAGCTGTACGTTCAGGCCGCAGCGGCCATCCGCACCCGCGGCGTCAGCGCCACGTTCAGGCTGTCGCTCATCAGCTGCAGTTCGGTGTCCTGGATCATCGCGGTGAGGCGCATGCCGCGCTGCAGATGGCCGACGATCTCATCGATCGCTTTGGCATCGATATCGATCACCGTCAAATTACTGAAGCGCGACAGCCCGGCAGAAATTTTGTTCCACCACACGTCGGACGCATGGCCGCCGTAGTTCACCACCACCACTTGATCCGCCCGCGCGCAGGCTTTGCGGATGCGGCTTTCGTCGGGGTGGCCAAGGTCGATCCAGCGCTGGATATCGCCGACGTAATCGCGCTGCCAAAGATCCGGCTCGCTGTCGTCGCTCAGGCCACGGCCGAATTCCAGACGTTCGTCGGCGTACAGCGCGAACGCTATCAGCCGCACCATCAGCCGCACGTCGGTTTCGGACGGATGTTGCGCCAAAGTCAGATTATGCTGGGCGTAGTAGTGCCGGTCCATGTCGCTGACCTGCAGCTCGACCTTGACGACGGTGGATTTTGGCGACATGCCGGATGCCTGACGGGAAAGACCGGGGATTGTAGGCGCTCCGTGCGCTCAGCGCTGCAGCAGTACCGACGCCATAAGCCAGGCAGCAGGCCAAACTGATGCGCCGACAGCATCGACAGCCAAAAAAAGCGACTGATCCAGAAAGTTTCAGTCAACGGTCCTTCCCCATCAAGACTTCACGAAATGGGACTCCAACCCGCGCCTGGGCGACGGCCCGACCTTGGGCCCATAACCGATTCTTGCCCACATCTGTACTGTTTGTCTTGGGCGATCCGCGCCTACCAGCGCGTGGATTTCGGCGTAAGCCTCGGCCTGTTCCGGGTATTCCTGCAAAGCCTGCTGCAATGGCTGCATGGATAGACCATATTCGGTAGCGGTCAGCTGCGCCCGCGCATAAGCCCGGCCAGTCATTAATTGTGTCGTCCGGCTGTTGTCGTCGGTCGTCATCCAGAAAAATGCGGGCGTGGCTGCGATCACATCGTTGAAATCATCGATTTGCGTTTGGACCGAAACGCTGTCCGCCGGCGTCGCTTTGTCGCGATCAAACAGACCCACAGCGCTCAGAAAACGAACCATCGGCTTGTTGACCGTGATGCCATCGCGGTTCTCGTTGATCTCATCCGGGCCGATACGCATTAATTTCAGCGATTCCAGCATGGTGCGCGCAGTGCTTATTTCGGTTTTCCATGCCCGCATCGCAACGTCGCGATGCGCTTGCACATCCTCGTCATGGCCTGTGCCGATAAAACCGATCCTGGTGGAATAGTCCGCGACGTTCGCGTACATGGCTGCGATCGCAGCGCTGTCCGGCATGCGTGCCGCATACGCCAGGCGATTGGTATGACGACGAAAGATCTGCGCAAAGAGTGGGTCGGGCGCCAACTGGGCGTCCGCAACCAGGCGGATCTTCGCGGTAGGCCGATCGTCCGGGCCACTCGCCCCGTATTCACCATTGGGAAACAGCTGGATGTCTGCGCGATAACCGCGCTGACGCGCGGCCAGATCCAGCAATTCGAGAAACGTGCCTTGACTCATGACCATTTGTCGCGAGTAAGGGTCCGTATAGGGCAACGTGCGGGTGATATCCATGTGCAAAAAGATGGTCTCCGGCTCGCGAAGATCAACCAGCCATGACTGGAGATTGTGGGAGTGCGGCGCCAGGATCGCATGCGACAGCACCCATCGCCGCAGATCAGGCTCGCTGCCTGGCCCGTTCCATGCGGCAATCGCGGCGGCAGGAAGTTCATCGCTGCAACCAGAAAGCGGCGCAATCGCCGCCGCTACAACGCCACCGCCGATGAGGCGCAGCACATGACGTCGTTTCATGATCACATCCGCGCATGGAAAATCGAGCCTTGGATTCTCCACTTCGTGCAGTACCCGTTCAATTCACGATATCGGGATATCAGCTATGCGCATATCGATAGATGGACAGTCACGGTCATGGCTTGCATTGGAAATTCGCAGATGCCTCTTCATCATCAGGGCTGACGACAGCCATGATGGCGACAGGCAAGGATTGATCGAGTGTACTTTCCAAACGACTACGCTACACCTCGCAGGCTGCGGACTCAGCGTTACGATGGTTTTCATCCACCTCAGCAAGACACGCACCCAAGAGATCGTAAACCGCACGGATCGCCGTATTCCCACGGATTTCGCGATGTACCGCCAGCCAGATCGGCAGTGGCGGGATCGGAAGTTCCGGCAGCACGCGGCGCACGTTGGGGTCGGTCGCGGCGGCATAGTGCGACACAAATCCGATGCCGATCCCGGCACGCACGGCTTGCCAACATGCGACATGATCGTCGCTGCGGAAGGCGAAAGATTCGCGGGCGATTGGCGTGCTGAGCGCGGCGAATCCGCGCAACAGCGTATCGTCCTCGTCCAGGCCGATCAGATCATGCGACATCAATGCCTGCGTTGATGTCGGCTCGCCGCGCCGCGTCAAATAGTCGCCGCTTGCGTACGCGCCAATGCCGACATCACAGACCTTGCGCGCCACCAGCGAGTTTTGTTCCGGTCGCACCATGCGCACCGCGATATCCGCTTCGCGGCGCAGCAGATTCGACACCGAGTTGGTCGACACCAGTTCGATCTCCAGCGTCGGATATTCAAGCCGCGCGCGGGCCAGCATCGGCGGCAGCAAATAACATGCGGCCATCTGGCTTGCGCTGATCCGCACCGTACCGGTCGGCGCGTCCTGTGTAGCTGCCAGCGCCCGCGCCACCGCGTCTGCGCCTTCAGCCATCCGCCGCGCATGTTCGGCGATCGCTTCTGCGGCGCGGGTCGGCAGCAGCTTGCGGCCGGTGCGCTCGAACAGCGCGCAGCCGAGCTGTTCTTCCAACTGCATCACGTGCCGGCCGATGGTCGGCTGGGTGCTGCCCAGTTGGCGGGCTGCACCCTGCAGGCTGCCTGCCTCGATCACAGCCAGAAAAGAACGCATCAGCGTCCAGTCGAAGTCGGGGGCGGTCATGCGCGTGGATCCATACATTTTCGATGAGCAGATGTTCGCACATGGGGAATTGGCGTGCCGCCATGCAGGGCCAAGACTGCGCTGCACACGCCACGGAGTTTATCGCCATGCGCAAAACTGTTCTGATTTTAGGCGCCACCGGCCGTCTCGGCCACTCGCTGCTGCATGCCTTCCGCGATGCAGGCTGGCGGGTGGTGGCGCAGGGCCGCGGCCCTGCCCCCGACGACCTGCCGCTGGGCGTCGACTACGATCGCGGCCCGCTGGATCCGGTCTACTGGGCGCATCGGTATCCGCAGGCTTCGGTGGTGGTGCACGCGATCAATCCGCATTACAACCGCTGGGACAAGGAAGCGATTCCGGCTTTGCGCGCTGGCATCGCCATCGCCCGCGCGCTCAAAGCGCGCCTGATGTTTCCAGGCAACGTCTACAACTACGCCTTTCCGGTGCCGGCGGTGATCGACAACAACACACCGGAACGCGCCACCACGCGCAAAGGCGCGATCCGCGTCGAGATGGAACGCATGCTCGCAAAGGCAGTCACCGACGGCGTACGCAGCGTGGTGCTGCGCGCCGGCGACTTCATCGGCGCGGAGCGTCCTGGCACGTGGTTCGATCTGGTCATCGCCCGCGACATCCGCAGCGGTGCGCTGTGTTATCCCGGTCCACTGGATGTGATCCATGCTTGGCAGGACGTCGACACGCTGGCGATGCGCTTCGTGCAGGTCGCCGCACGCGAGCGCGCACTGCCCGACTTCGTCCGCTTCAATGTCGAAGGCCACGCAGTGACCGGTACCGAACTGTTGCAGTCTGTCGAACGTGCCACGTTCGCGCTCGGTCTGACCACGCAGCGCTATCCGCTGCGGACCAAGACATTTCCATGGCCGATGCTGGTGCTCGGCCAGTGGCTGGTGCGCACCTGGCGCGAGCTGCTTGAACTCCGCAGCCTGTGGGAGCAGCCGCATGCCCTGGACGGCAGCGATCTGCGCACATTCATCGGCGACGAACACGGCCTGCCAGAGTCGCTGGACGCCGTGGTCAAACGCGCGCTGCGCCGCGACCCGCGCCTGCAATCGTCGCTCATCGACGACATCCATCATTCCCACACTTGAGCAATGAATATGACTACGTCGAACACTTCAATACACGCTGCCATCGGCCCCACGGCACGTCGGTACAGCGGCGCCCTGCTGATTGCAGAAGGCGTCCTCGCGTTCATGCCGCTGGCGATTCTGGCCCCCGCCATCGGCTGGCCCGCATCGCTCGGAGAACCCGCAGCCGTGCAACTGACTGCAATCGCAGCTGAAGCCGATGCGGTGCGCCTGGGTTACTCGGTGTATCTGCTGTATTCGCTGCTGATTCTGCCGGCAATGGCAGTGTTGGCGCATCACACCCTGCGTGGCCCGGGTGCGCGCGCACCGATGTCGCTCATCGCAGTCGTGATCAGCTTCGCCGCCGCATCTGCATTGGCGCGTTGCATCGGCATTCTGCGCTGGCTGACGGTGATGCCATTGCTGGCTGCGGACTATGCCACCGCCGACGCAGCGCAGCGGCCCGGGATCGAGCGGCTGTTCGGGGCACTCAGCGAATATGGCGGTGCGATCGGCGAAGTACTCGGCGTCAGCCTGTTCATGGCCGCAGCGATGCTCGCCCTGCTGGTGCCGGTTTGGCGCAGCCGCAGCATGCCGCGTATTTTCAGCGGGAGCGGCATCATCGTCGCACTCAGCCTCGCAGCGCTGTCGCTGCCGATCTTCGGCAGCCCCGAGCTGATGCCGATCGCAGTGGCGGTCACCGCGTTGAGCGTGTGGCAACTCGTTGTCGGCACATGGATGATCGCTGTGCGTCCAGCGATTCAATCGAACAACACTTGAATGCACCGCATTCATTCCATCCGGATCCGCCTCC
>JANOXT010000263.1:0-15325 GCA_031418555.1 Lysobacterales bacterium
GGTTGCTGACCAGAAAGCCCACGTTGATGCCGCCAACGTTGTTGCCCTGCACCAGGTACGGCACATAGGCCGGCGCGCTGGCGCAGGTGCTGTTGATGCGGTCGGCGAGCAGACCCAGCACGCGCAGGTTTTCCACTTCGACCACGCCCAGAATATCCGGCGCTTTCATGAAGTCGCAGATCGCAAGGCCGGTCTTGGTCAGGCGCTTGTCGACGGCGGCGGCGGTCAGGGTTGGCGCACCGTTGCTGTCGTTCACTTCATCGAAGAAGCGCAGCAGGTTGAAGCCGCCGACGGTGATGGCTTCGTAGCTGGCGCTGGCGACCGGCGTCGGCGTCTTGCCGCCGACGATCGTCGGCGGCGTGGCCGCATCCGGCAGGACCGCCCAGGCGCCCGAGAAGTAATCGAGCACGCCGACCAGATTGTTCACTTCCGCGCCGGCATCGAGCGCGATCGCGACCGCGCCGATCTGGCCGCGGCTGCGGACCATCAGGCGTTCCTGGTTGGTGTCGAAGCGCGGCGGCGTTTTGCCGCCCGGGATCGGGAAGGTGTCGAGAATGCCGATGCCCGGTTCGCGGAACGGACGATCCACACTGGACAGCACGATGTGGAACACGCCGGTGGTGCTGGAAGTGGCGCTGGATTCGGTGATGTTGCCGTCGGCGCCGGCGACCGCGATGCCGCGGGCCACGCTGATGCGCATGCCTTCGAACTTCTCGCCGGTCCCCGGAGTGGATGCGGCGCCGAAGTCGGTACTGGTCAGTTCGACCGGTGCCGGCAGCGCATTGCCCGTGGACAGCACCTGGATCGAGGTGACCGTGGTGATCTCGGTGATCGACAGCTGGTTGAGATTGGTGCTGGGCGTGAACTCGACGACCGTGCCGGTGACGCGGATGCGGTTGCCGACGGTGGCGGTGGCCGGCGGCGCGGTCGAAGTGAAGACGAAGATGCCTTCGGACGTCGCCGGGTTGCCGTCGTCGTTCGCGGCCTGCAGGAAGAAGCCGTTGTTGAACTTCTGCGCGGTGACGATGCCTTCGGTGGTGACGATGGCGCCGTTGAGCGGCGAGGTCAGCCCGCTGCCCTGGATCTGCGAAATCGCGACGACGCTGACGTCGTCGTTCTGGATCGTGCCGAGGCCTTCATTGTCGGAAATCGTCGCGCCGGTGGCCGCGCTGATGCGGACGAAATAGGTTTCGCTGGCTTCGGCGGTGGTGTCGCCGTTGACCGTGATCGCGACCGTGGTCGAGGTCGCGCCTTCAGCGATGGTGGCCGTGCCGCTGTTGGCGACGTAATCGCTGCCTGCGGTGGCAGTGCCGTCGGCGGTGGTGTAAGTGATGGAGACGCCGCCCACGCCGGCCGGCGCGCTCAGGCCGAAGCCGAAGGTCATCGTGGTGGTGCCGGTGTCGCCTTCAAATGCGCTGACATCGTTGACGGCGAGCAGCGGCAAGCCGACGACGCCGCAGACCGATACGGACGATCCGGTGTTGCGCGGCGTGGGTGCGCCGGTGGCGAAGTCCGTGCTGTTGTTGCCGCTGTCGGTGCAGCCGTTGCCGGCGCGGATCACCGCGGTAGTGTTGCTGGGTGCTGCCGTCGGCGAGGTTTCGGAGCAGTTGGCCGTGCCGAAGCCGACGAAATCGGGCACCGTCGCGCCGAGAGGGCAAGCGCCGGTCAGTGTGGTCTGGTTGTTGACCAGCGCGACCTTGCCGGCGGTGCCGGACATCGCGATGGTGCCGGTGGCGTCGGGGGTCGGCAGCGCTGGTAGCGTGGTGCCTGCGCCGTCGGCTTGCTTGACCAGGTAATAACCGCCAGCGGCGATGCTGCCGGTGAGATTGGTGCGCGCCCAAGTGGTGCCCGTGGAAGAGGCGTACTGGACCGACCACGTGCTCAGGTCGACAGCTGAGACACCATTGTTGTGCAGCTCGATGAAATCGCTGCGGAACGGTGCGCCGCTATTGCCGCCACCGCCGTAAATCTGGCTGACGACGACCTGGGCGTGCGACGCCCCGGCGAACAAGAACAAACCGGCCGCCAATGTGCGGCCCAAGAAACGAAGCATGGTGATCCCCCGATCCAGATGTGGTGCCGCAACAGTGCGCGCGGACTGCGAAGTGTGACGGAAATCGTGCGCGCCGTGGGTTGCAATCCGATGACTGGCAGCGCTGACGCCTCTGTCGCGTCTGTCTCCCCGAGCCGGGCTTCCCATACGGTGCTGGGTTACTCTGTATGGATGAGCATCGAACAGAACGAACGCCCGCTGGAACCTGGCATCCATACCGACCTTGCCGGCCGCATGACGTACAGCGGTTATCTGCATCTCGACCGATTGCTGGGCGCGCAGCAGCCGCTGTCGAATCCGCCGCATCACGACGAGATGCTGTTCATCGTCCAGCATCAGGTCGCCGAGCTGTGGATGAAATTGCTGGGGCACGAATTGACTGCGGCGGTCGACCATCTGCGCAACGACCGCGTGTGGCAGTTCGCCAAGGTTGCGGCGCGCTGCAAACGCGTGCAGGAGCAGCTCACCGCGATGTGGTCTGTGCTGGAGACGCTCACGCCGTCGGAGTACATGGAGTTTCGCGATGTGCTGGGGCCGTCGTCGGGCTTCCAGTCGCTGCAGTACCGCAGCATCGAATTTCTGATGGGCAATAAAAACGCCGCGATGCTGCGGGTGTTCGAGCACGATCCGGCCGCGCAGTCCCGCCTGAGCGCAGTGTTGGAAGCCCCAAGCATTTACGATGAATTTCTGCGCTACCTCGCGCGCTGGGGCCATGCGGTGCCGGCCGGACACGTCGAACGCGATTGGACCCGCGCCCACGTGCACGATCCCGACCTCGTGCCGGTATTCGAACGTATCTACGAAGACACCGGCAGTTACTGGCGCGAATATGCGCTGTGCGAGGACATGGTGGATCTGGAAACCCAGTTTCAGGTCTGGCGCTTCCGCCATCTGCGCACGGTGATGCGGGTGATCGGTTTCAAACGCGGGACCGGCGGTTCAAGCGGTGCTGGGTTCCTCAAGCAGGCGCTGGATCTGACCTTCTTCCCGGAACTGTTCGACGTGCGCACCGTGGTGGGCCCGGCGCGCCAAGTATAAGAAGGCCATGCTTCTGTAGGAGGGCCTTCAGGCCCGGGCTGCTGTTGCTGCCGGTCATCAAAACCTGAGCTCGCGCCTGAAGGCGCTCCTAACGGGGCATTCAAGCGCAGGCGAATTGTTGCGGCGCAGCAATTCCGGCGGGTTTGACGCGCCTACGGCCTGTCAGTCATTCTCCGGCGGCTTGATGCGCACGCATGGGTTCAATTCCTGAACCCGTAGATTCCGTACTTCCAAATCATTCAAAGAGAGAACCCGCATGAGCGGAGCGCCTGCTACATCCGGCCCATCGGCCGTCCCCGAATTCAAACAAATGATGGGGCATCCCAAACCGCTGTGGATGCTGTTCATGACCGAGTTCTGGGAGCGCTTCGCGTTCTACGGCATTCGCTGGGCTCTGGTGCTCTATATCGTCGCGCAGTTCCACGGCGGCAGCGGCAGCGGCGAGACCAGCGCCAACCAGACTTACGGCGCTTATCTGGCGTTGGTGTACGCGGCGGCGATCTTCGGCGGTTACGTGGCCGACCGGGTGATCGGTTATCAGCGTTCGATCCTGGTGGGCGCTGTGATCATGGCGGCAGGTCTGTTCATGATCGCGATGCCCAGCGAACAGGTCTTCAAACTCGGCCTGGCGACGATCATTGCAGGCAACGGCCTGTTCAAGCCGAACATATCTACGATGGTGGGCAAGCTGTACAGCGTCGCCGACGAACGCCGCGATTCGGGCTTCACCATCTTCTACATGGGCATCAACCTGGGCGCGATGATCTCGCCGATCCTGACCGGTTGGCTCGCTGAGCGGATGTTCGGCGGCACCCCTGACTTGCCGGCCTACAAAGTTGTGTTCATCACTGCCGGCATCGGCATGCTGATCTCGCTGGTCTGGTTCTGGTTCGGCCGCCGCCAGCTCGAGGGCGTTGGCCGTCCGCCGGCCGGCGGTGAGGGCGGCGCACGCGTGCTGTTCACAGCGCTGGGCGCGATCGCCGCGATCGCGCCGATCTATTTCCTGCTCTCGCTGGGCGCCAGTACGCTGCAGTGGGTGCTGCTCGCGCTGTTCCTCGTGCTGTCGATCATGCTGCTGGTGGAAGGCATCAAGGAAGGCACGGTGCAGCGCGACAAGGTCATCGCGATGCTGATCATCTTCACGTTCAACGTGCTGTTCTGGATGTTCTTCGAGCAGGCCGGCAGTTCCTTCAGTTTCCTGTCCGACAAGATCGTCGACCGCGATCTGGGTGCGGCCGGCGGTTTCATTTGGCCGAACGCCTGGTTCCAGTCGGTGAATTCGCTTGCGATCATCACTCTGGCGCCGGTGCTGGCTTGGCTGTGGGTGGCGATGGGCCGCGCCAATCCGTCGATCCCGCGCAAGTTCGGCCTCGGACTGATCTTCAATGCGGTCGCGTTCGCGCTGTTGATGTTCGCGCTCTCGTCGCTGGTCGATGATGTCGGCAAGATTCCGTTCTGGACGCTGTTCATGGTGTACGTCATCCAGTCGGTGGGCGAACTGTGCCTCTCGCCGATCGGCCTGTCGATGACCACAAAGCTGGCGCCGGTTCGTCTGGTGGGTTTCGGTATGGGTGGTTGGTTCCTGTCCACCGGCATCGGCAATAATCTGTCGGGCATTTTCGCCAGCCATGTCAGCGGCGAGGGCGGCCTGACGGTGGCCTCCGCCTACAGCGGTTATACCTTCGGGTTCTGGGCATTGCTCATTCCGGGCCTGCTGCTGTTCCTGATCGCGCCGCTGATCCAGAAACTGATGCACGGCGTTAAATAATCATCGCGATACAGTCACATGAAAACGGCGGCTTCGGCCGCCGTTTTCTTTTCTGGGATACGTGCGTCGCGATTGGCCTGTTCAATCTTCGGCAACAGCGTGCTGGATCAGATCCTGCAGGCCTTGGCTCAGCTTCGTCAGCAGCGCATCAAGCTGCTGTTTGTCGTCATCGCTGAAATGCGCCAGCAGCGCGCGCTCGCGCGCAAGCGCCAGCGGCACGACTTCGTCGAAGATACTGTAGCCCGCTGCGCTCAATTCCAGCACCGACCGGCGACGGTCTTCGCCGTGGGTGTCGCGCTGTATCAGGCCGCGCTCCATGAGCCGCGCCAGCGTGCGGCTCATCGTGACCTTGTCCATTGCGGTGCGCTCCGCAACGCCGTTCGCCGACAAGCCCGGGTGTCGCCCCAGCACTGCGATCGCGCGCCATTCGGGAATGCCGATACCGAACCGTGCGGCATAGGTGTCGGCGATGGTCTGGCTGATCCGGTTCGACAGCACGCTGAGCCGATACGGCAGGAAATGCTCCAGATCGAGGAGCGCGTGGGTGTCTGGAGCAGATGCGTTCATGGCCCGGCTTGCAAATAGTTTCAACTGAAACTATATTCCCGAATCGCTGCCCACCGCAAGCGTCGGCGCAGCGCGCCCGTACCACACAGACATCAGGATGCACGCTCATGAACGCACAGCCCACGCCCGGCATGCAGGTCACCACCTTCGAAAATCCGATGGGGATCGACGGTTTCGAATTCGTAGAATTCGCCGCCCCTGCGGGGCAGGCCGAGCAGTTGCACGACTACTTCCGCAAGATGGGTTTCACCCAGGTGGCGCGCCACAAGACCCGCGCGATCAGCACTTACCGCCAAGGTGCCTGCACGTTTCTGATCAACGAGGATCCCGATTCATTCGCCGCCGATTTCGCCGCCAAACATGGCCCCAGCGCCTGCGGCTTCGCGATCCGCGTCAACAAACTGGCCGAATGGGTGCGGGTGCAGGCGTTGAAGAACGGCGCCACGCCGATCACGAATAAAGAATTGAGCAAAGCGGTCGCCGCGCCGGTCATCGAAGGCATCGGCGGCTGTATGCTGTACATCGTCGATCGCTCCGACGAGAAGGGCACCATCCATGATCCGGACTACGAATGGCTGCCGGGCGCGGAGATGATGCCCAAGGGCCTGGGTCTGACCTTCATCGATCACCTCACCCACAATCTGTATTTCGGCAACATGGACAAGTGGTCCAACTACTACGAGCGCCTGTTCAACTTCCGCGAGATCCGCTACTTCGACATCAAGGGCGCCAAGACCGGCCTGCTGTCGAAGGCGATGACTGCACCCGACGGCATCGTCCGCATCCCGCTGAACGAATCGTCCGATCCGAAATCGCAGATCAACGAATATCTGCAGCAGTACAACGGCGAAGGCATCCAGCATATCGCCTGTTTCACCGACGATATCTATACAACGGTGGAAGCCATGCATGCCGCCGGCATCTCCTTCCTGGAGACGCCCGAAACCTATTTCGACGTCATCGATCAGCGCATACCGGATCACGGCGAAGACGTGGCGCGGCTGCGCAGGAACAAGATCCTGATCGATGCGGACGAAGAAACCAAACAGCGCAAACTGCTGCAGATCTTCACCCTGAACGCGATCGGCCCGATTTTTTTCGAGATCATCCAGCGCAAGGGCAATGAAGGCTTCGGCGAGGGCAATTTCAAGGCGCTGTTCGAAAGCATCGAGCGCGATCAGATGCGGCGTGGCTTTCTCTAAAGCCCCTCTCCCCTCGGGAGAGGGGTTGGGGAGAGGGTCCGACGAAGTGATGACGATCAAACCACCACTGCCGACGGCAACGCTGCGCAACGCCCGAAAACTTCGCCGCGATATGACCGATGCCGAAAGAAAGCTTTGGCAATACTTCCGGGCTGGAAGATTCGATGATGTGAAGTTCCGTCGCCAGCATCCGGTCCCACCTTATATTGCCGATTTCTGTTGTGTCGCTGCGCGGTTGATCGTCGAGCTGGATGGCTCACAGCACTCGGATGAAGTGGACGCGGCGAGAAGCCGTTATCTCGAATCGCAAGGTTGGCGCATCCTGCGGTTTTGGGACAATGATGTCTTGTGCGAGACCGAAGCTGTGCTTGATGCGATCTGGAACGCCATCAACGACCGCACCCTCTCCCCAACCCCTCTCCCGGTGGGAGACGGGCTCTAGAGCAAATGAACATGGATAGCAACGGTTACCAATCCGGCTTCGGCAACGAATTCGCCAGCGAAGCGATTCCAGACACCTTGCCGGTCGGCCGCAATTCGCCGCAGCGCGTCGCACATGGCCTGTACGCCGAGCAGATCAGCGGCACCGCATTCACCGCGCCGCGGCATGAAAACCGGCGCAGCTGGCTGTATCGCATTCGGCCTGCGGCGATGCACGATACGTTCGCGCTGTACGGTCATGCTTGCTTCCACAACGCTTTCGGCGATGCGCCGGTATCGCCGGATCAGCTGCGCTGGAGTCCGCTGCCGATGCCGGGCGTCGGCGCCGCAGTAGTTGCAACCGATTTCGTCGACGGTCTGTTCACCATGGGCGGCAACGGCGCGCCGGCGGCGATGTCCGGCGTCGGCATTCATCTGTACGCGGCGAACCGCGATATGCACGGCCGTTTTTTCTACAACGCCGACGCCGAAATGCTGATCGTGCCGCAGCACGGCCGATTGAAAATCGATACCGAACTGGGCGTGATTGAGGTCGAGCCGCAGCAGATCGCGGTGATTCCGCGCGGCATCCGTTTCCGCGTATCGCTGCCCGACGGCGCGGCGCGCGGCTATGTCTGCGAAAACTTCGGCGCGCATCTTCGCCTTCCGGATCTCGGCCCGATCGGCAGCAATGGTTTGGCCAATCCGCGCGATTTCCTGACTCCGAACGCGGCGTTCGAGGATGTCGAAGGCAACTTCGAACTGATCGCGAAATTCCAGGGCCATCTGTGGCGCGCCGCGATCGGCCATTCGCCGTTGGATGTCGTCGGCTGGCACGGCAATCATGCGCCTTACACTTACGACCTGCGCCGTTTCAACGCCATCGGTTCGATCAGCTTCGATCATCCCGATCCCAGCATTTGTCTGGTGTTGAATGCTCCGACCGATACGCCCGGCGTCGGCAATCTGGACTTCGTGATTTTCCCGCCGCGGATACTGGCCGCGCAGGATACGTTCCGGCCGCCGTGGTTCCATCGCAATATCGCCAGCGAATTCATGGGTCTCATCCACGGCGCTTACGACGCCAAAGCCGATGGTTTCGCGCCCGGCGGCTGCTCGATCCACAACAGCATGACCGGTCATGGCCCGGATGCGGCGACGTTCGAGAAAGCATCGGCTGCGGATACGTCCAAGCCCGACTACGTGCGCGACACCATGGCCTTCATGTTCGAGACCCGTACCGTGATCCGCCCGACGCAACAGGCATTGGATGCCGCGCACCGGCAGCGCGATTATCAGCAGTGCTGGGCGGGTCTGAAGAAGCACTATCGCGGCGGCTGATCCGCCGCGGCTTGCAATTCGCAATGCGCGCATGCGGTGCCACGACGCGCCCTGCGCTTCGTTCTATGCTGCATGCCCCAGCATTGAAGCGTCGTATCGATCATGCGTATTAACTTTATTGCCGCTGCGGCTGCGCTGTCGCTGCTGTCCGCCTGCGCACAGCCGGTGGACGATGGGTCGATTCCCGCGACGCCCAAGCCGCCTGCTGAAGCCGTGCCTGAAATGCCGCCGCCCGTCGCGTCGCCGTCTACCGATGGCATCTTCACGTATGCCGGCGTTGGCACGGCCGGATTCGGCGCAGACGAATCGTCCGTGCGCAAGGCGTGGGCCGGCACGCTGGAAGGCGCGCCAACGTCGCCCGAGGACTGTTATCTGCTGGTGCCTGCGCCGCGCGCCGCACGCGTGTCGGACACCGCTTTCATGTTCGAAGCCCGCAGGTTTTCCCGGGTCGACGTGAACACGGCGAGCATTCCCGCACCAGGCGGCGGTCGGGTCGGCATGCGCCAGGAGGGCATCCAGACACGCTACGCCGGCCAGGTCGAGGTGCTGCCGCATAAATACGTCGAAGGTGCGCACTATCTGCGCATCCGCGACCCTCAAGGCGGTACGGGCGCGCTGGTCTTCGAAACCACGTCGACGGGCATCGTGGAGCGATGGCGCGTGGGCGTGGTGCCGCAGATCGATTACGTGGAAGGCTGCGGCTGAGCGACAGGCCGCTCCCGCTGGCATAGAATCGGGCACACCGATTCGAGGGAGACGGCGCGATGATCATGGCATTGGGCTGGTGCGTGTTGGCGTTGGCGATGCTGGCGCTGGGTGGCGACTCGGTGCTGAAGGGCGCGTCGGGACTGTCGCGCCGCTTCGGCTGGTCGCCATTCGTGACCGGGCTGCTGCTGGTCGCCTTCGGCACTTCGATTCCCGAGTTGGCGGTCAATGCGCGTGCGTTCTACACCGGCAGTCAGAATCTGGCGCTGGGTAACGCCATCGGCAGCAACATCGTCAACTTCGGGCTCACGCTTGGTCTTGCCGCCATCGTCGCGCCGCTGCTGGTGCGCTGGCGCGCGCTGGCGCCTCTGTTGATCTGTCTTGTCGTTGCCACCATCGCGCTGATCGCGCTTGGTTACGACGGCGTGTTGACGCGCGTCGAAGGGTTGATTTTCGTTGTCGCATTCTTCGTGGTGGTGACGTTTGCGGCGATCCGCAGCCGCCGCGAGACGCCGGAACTGCAGGAAGAGATCGCCGGTTTTCTCAAGACCAGCGACGGCCTTGGTCAGAATCTGATCCGCTTCGCGATGGGCGCGGTGCTGCTGTATTTCGGCGCGCAGTGGCTGGTGCAGCATGCGCCGATCGTCGGAACGGCGTGGGGGATGACGCCGCTGCTGACGGGTCTGATCGTGGTCGCGATCGCCACCGCATTGCCCGAAGCGGCTGCGGCAATGTCAGCCGCGCGGCGCGGGCAGGGCGACATGGTCGTGGGCCATGTCATCGGCTCCAGCCTGTTCAATCTGCTGATCGTGGTCGGCGGCATGGCCGCGCTGCGCGATCTGCCGATCCCGACATCGTTCGTGATGTTCGAATTGCCGGCGGCGCTGGCGGTCTGCCTGCTGCTGTACCCGATGCTGCGCCGCGACCTGCAGATCAGCCGTGCCGAAGGCTGGGTGCTGTTGATCAGCTTCATCGCATGGGTGGTGTTCGAAATCATGCTGTCGCGTTGAGTCTGCGATGACCCATGCGCAGACCGGCATTGCCCGCATCCTGCCCAGTCGTGCGCTGCGCGGTCTGCAGGAATTTTTCCGGCTGGAGGCCGCAGGCGGCATCCTGTTGATCGCCGCGGCGGTGCTGGCGATGGTGTGCGCCAACTCGCCGCTGTCGTCGCTCTACGACAGCTTCCGCGCGTTTCCGCTGCAGGTAAGCGCGGGCTCGCTGGATATTGCAAAACCACTGTTGCTGTGGATCAACGATGGCCTGATGGCGATCTTTTTTTTGCTGGTGGCGCTGGAGATCAAGCGCGAAGTTCTCAGCGGCCAGCTGTCGAGCCGTGCGCAGTTGCTGCAGCCGCTGCTGTGCGCGGCTGCGGGCGTGGCCGTCCCGGGTCTGATCTATGCCGGGATCAATGCCGGCGATGCCGAAGCGATGCGCGGCTGGGCGATTCCCACCGCGACCGACATCGCGTTCGCGCTCGGTATCCTGTCGTTGCTCGGTTCGCGCGTCCCGCTGTCGATGAAGCTGCTGCTGTCGACCATCGCGGTGCTGGATGATCTGATCGCCATTGTGATCATCGCGGTGTTCTACACCCGCGATCTGTCGATATTCGCCCTGGGCGGCGCGCTGGCCGCGCTCACGGTCATGTTCGTATTGAACCGCATGCGCGTCCTTGCGTTGACGCCCTATCTGCTGCTGGGCGCGGTGGTGTGGGTGTTTGTGCTGAAGTCGGGCATACACGCGACCCTTGCCGGTGTGGCGACAGGACTGCTGGTCCCGCACGTCGACAAGCACAATCAGATCGACGACGTAATCGAATACTCGCCGTTGGAACATCTCGAACACGCGCTGCATCCATGGGTCGCTTATGCGATTTTGCCGCTGTTCGCGTTCGTCAATGCGGGGCTCGCACTCGGCGGCATGGCGCTGTCCAGCGTGATCGCGCCGGTGCCGTTGGGCATCGCGCTGGGTCTGGTGCTGGGCAAGCCGGTCGGCATTGTCACGATGGCGGTCCTCGCGCATGTCTCGGGCATCGCGCGGTTCGCCGATGGCATGACCTTCAAGGCGATGGTCGGGCTGGGGCTGCTGTGCGGGATCGGCTTCACGATGAGTCTGTTCATTGCGTCGCTGGCGTTCAAAAGCGAGCCCGCACTGGCCGACAGCAGCGTGCTTGGTGTGCTCTGCGCTTCGGTGATCGCGGCCCTTGTGGGCTATGTCTGGCTGCGGTTCGCGTTGCCGCTCAAACATGATGCGTCCGATGCAGGCCGTTGATCGGTGCGCAGCTGATCGGGCGCGCAGTCTACGCAGGGACCGATGAAGACCGCACTCGTGTTCGGCGCCAGCGGGCAGATCGGTCTGCCCCTGCTCGACCGTCTCCGCCACGACGGCTGGCGCATGTACGCGGTATCGCGCAGCGCCCATGCGGAACAACCGGGGCTGGTCTGGCTGCGCGGGGATCTCGCCCATGTCGACGCTTTGCCGGCGCAGGTCCATGCGATCTTCAGCTGCGGCCCGCTCGATCTGTTCGCGCAGTGGTATGCGCATGCAAACGTTGCCGCGCCGCGCATCGTCGCATTCGGTTCCACCAGTATCGATGTGAAGCGCGGTTCGGCCGACGCCGAAGAGCGCGCGCTGGCCGCACGTCTGCATGAAGGCGAGCGTTTATTGTTCGAAACCGCATCGACGCGCCGCGCGGCTGCCACCATCCTGCGGCCGACGCTGATCTACGGCATGGGCCGCGATCGCAATCTCAACCGCATCGCGCAGGTCGCGCGTCGCTTCGGCCGTGTGGTGATTCCACGTGATGCCGTTGGATTGCGTCAGCCGGTGCATGTTCACGACCTTGCCGATGCTGCGTTCCGCTGCATCGAAGCCGAAACGTCGTTTGGCCGCGCTTATGCACTGCCAGGCGGCGAAACGCTGACCTATCGCGAGATGGTGGCGCGGGTGCTGGCGGCGCTGACGCCGCCGCCGAAGCTGCACGAAGTGCCGTCGCCCGTGTTCAACTTCGTGCTCGCCGTCGCGCACGCGGCCGGCTTCGGTCTGGATTTCAATGAGGCCGCAGTGGTGCGGATGCGCAGCGATCTGGTGTTCGATCCATCCGATGCCCAGCGCGACTTCGGGTACGCGCCGCGCGGTTTCACGCCGACTGCGGCGATGTTTCCGCAGCCGGCGTGATGCCCTCGGTCAGAGCACGAAATCGCCCGGCTTGGTCTGCACGTTCTGCTGGAAACTCAGCACCGAGACCAACACGCGACGGCGATCGCTCAGCTCGAATTCGAAACCGATCGGCTTGCCGTCGGACGAGAACCATGCGGTGGCCTTATCGATGCCGCTGCCGTACGTTTTCGGATCGAACCGCGCGCCGCTGAACTTGCTGCCCTTGCTCAGCGCCAGTTCGGTGGCTTTGCCGAAACGGCTCAATTCGCCGGCCGTACTCAACAGTGCCAGTGCCAGCGGATCAATGACCTTGGCGGCCTGCTCCTTGTCGGAAAACCCGGTGGCCACATCCAGCCAGCGCACGGTGCCGGCACTGCCGACCGCACGGAATTCGTCGCTTTTACCGGGCCGGAGAATCAACTTGAATTGATCCGGCCGTGCGAACAGCAGCTGCGCGGGATAACGCTTCGGCGCGCCCAGCTTCCCGTATTTGTCCGGTGCGTCGTACAGATCCACCGATACGCTCAACGAAGCGCTGTAGGTGGTCTTGTCGAACGTGCTGAGCTGATCGGTAGCCAGACCGGCCTGCGCCGAAAGCACACCGCCCAGCGACAGCGACAGCCCCAATGCGAGTGAAGACAGGGTTCTAATGATCGTCATGATGTGTTCTCGTCGTGAGGGGAGTGTGCGCGGCAAGCATCAGATGCTGCATGCCATGTTTGCGCGCATTTGCAGCGGCGGCGGTGGCATATAAGGACCGGTGCCGCTGCAGCGTGTGTTCGGGTCCGCATTCGCCGGTCGGACTTCGAGGGTGCGTGCGGTCTGCGTACTGGTCGGCACGCCGGGCATCCCGCTGAGGCACTGTCCCGGCGACAGCGTCTGGGTGAACGACGCGCCGTCCGCACCGCCGGACAAGGTGGCGATCACTGGCACGCTGTTGGCGTTGCACAGATCGTTCAGCCGCAGATTCGGCGAGAACTGCGGCAGGCCCGCCAGTTCCTGCGGCGCGTTGACAGGCATGGCGCCAGCGCACATGCCGTTGTGGACCAGCGTCCGTACAAGCGGCGACAGTCTGAACGCACGCGCGGTCAGGTTGGCACTGGGGCGTGCCATGAACACACGATTGCCATCCCTGAATTCTTCAGTTGGAATCAGCACCTCGTCGGTGTTCGGGTCGAACAATGCTCCAAGGCTGGTGATGTCCGGCGCAACGAAGTTGAAGCTTCCCGTATAGCCGACGATGGATTGCGGCGTAAACAACGTGCCTTCGCTGCTGCTGATCGCAACGGTCGGAAAGAAAGCGCTGCAGTCGACCCCGGCCGGGCAGCGCGTTTCACCGAGAAAATCGAACGCTGCGGTCATCGTATCGCCCGGACAAAATTGCCGTGGCGTGACCTGGCCGTAACCCGGTCCCGTCAGATTTCGACGTTCGATGATACAACCGCTGGCCATGATGACCGCGCAGACTGCAATCGTGCAGTAGCGGAACAACTTACCCTGAAAAATTTGCATTGATTAAGATCCTGAGTGTGCGCTAGAGCATGCGAAATGTGGCTGAGCCTTGTTCTTGAAGGACATTTACGCGGGAACAGGGTTTTCGCGGCCAGGCGCCTCTTGTCGCTCCTCAGTGTTCGACGACCGCACAACCGGGAAGCAGCACCGGGTGAGCCCGGTGCTGCTTGATCAAGACCAAGAGAGCCTGCGGAACCGCAATGCGACGGATGCTGCGCCGTTCAGCGACAGGCCATGCGCACCACGGTGCTGATCGGCGGTGCGGCCGGCTGCGGTTCAATAGTGCCGTCGCCCCCTGGCCCGCACATGAGGCCCATCGGCACGATTGAGATCATGCGCGAATCTCCGATATCGCCGGGGACGCCGGGCATGTCAGTGCGCAACGTGCCTCCCGGCCCCACCCTCAGTGAAAACGGTGTTCCGGTGGCGCCGCCGCTGAGCGTGAACGTGACCGGCACGCTGTTGACGTTGACTACTTCGACAACGCGCATATTGCCCGACACCCGCGGCGGCCCTGGAATCTGTGCCGGCATGTATGTGGGCACCGCAAAGCCTCTGGCGCAATTGCCCATATGCGGCAGCGTTGTGTCGATGGTGCCGGCGATACGCGTTGCGCTGGCGGTGTTGTCGCGTACCAGCAGCAGCACAGCCGGAGGGATGAAGACGTTGGTGCTGCCGTAGAAAAAATTCACATCGATGCGGTCGCCGCTGGCCGGGAAGCTCACCGTGTTTTGATAGCTCTGCAGAGTCGTCGATGGGAACAGCACCGGGCTGCTGGTCATCGTTACCGTGGGCGCGCTGCGTTCGCAATCACCGTCGCTGCGCGGCGTGCAGGCGTTGAAGGTGAGAAAATCGTACGACGCGGTGAGCGTATCGCCTGGGCAGTATTGATCCGGTACAACCCGTCCGGGCGAGGAGATCGGACGACGATCCAGCATGCAGCCATTGGCGACGATAATCGAGCAGACGGCGATGGAACAATAGCGAAAGAGCTTGCTGTGAATCGTGCGCATGTCGAACTCCGCTGGACAGGCCGCCGGTCCATCGGCCGCGGGAAAGTCTCATCCGAAGTCACGTAAGCCATCGCGCAGAGCGGACAGCGGACCCGCCGCAGTGACGGGAATTGCATTCAGGACCGCTGTCTATGCATGTGTCTATGCATGTCGCTCAGCTGCATATCCATTAGAGACATGGCAAAGCGGTACGCATGATGAATTCGGCGGGTATACAACTGAATTCGACGCCTGTGCTCGTGCAGGAGGGGCTGTAGCCCCGAGCAGTGTGTTGATGGATTTTTTGCTGCTGGAGAGACGGGGCGTGAACGCTTTGTATGGACGGATGCAGCGCTCAAAACTGGCTCTTCGTGAAAGACAGTGGGCCGGATCAATCATCAGCGACGCGCCGATCAAAGCCGCCAACCGAATTTGCGATAGACCTTGCCCAGGATCCACGCCGGGCCGATCAGCAGATAGACCAGATCGGTCAGAAAGCTCGGCTTTTTGCCTTCGATTTTATGACCGATGAACTGCGCGATCCATGCCGCCACGAACACCGCGACGGCGA
>JANOXT010000264.1:0-3448 GCA_031418555.1 Lysobacterales bacterium
CGGCTGGCTGCTGCTGGCGGCGGGTCTGGTGATCGTGTTGGTCGGCATCCTGTCGAATCTCAACATCTATTTCCGGCCGACCAGTCTGTTCAACACGCTGCTGATGCTGGCATTGTTGGCGGGCGGTATCGGCGCGATGGCCGCTGCGCTGCGCAGTGCGCCGGCGCAGCCCGACAAGCCATAGCCCTTCGCGCATCCTGTGGGATGCGTCCGTGAAGCGGCCTGCAGAATGCACTGCAATATTGCGGCTGTCGTGCAGAACGCTATCGGAAAATGGCGATAATCCGCCAAATCAAGCCGCTTTGCAGCGGAAATGATCTTTGCCTGAATGACATCCGCAGCGTTCGCCCGCGACCAGAGGTTGCCCTCAAGCTTCTTCGGCGCGATGGCAGCGCGGTTTCGGGAAACAGCATCGGCGTTTTTGCCGACTGCCGTTACCGGTGCCCGTCAAGCCTGTCGATGCATACCGAATCGGCTGCACCGATGCCGACGACGTATCCGGTGTAGGCCGTGTCAAATCAAACGTGGAGAACACATAGCATGAACATCATCATCTGGTTGATCGTTGGCGGCATCATCGGTTGGCTTGCCAGCATCATCATGAAACGCGATGGCCAACAGGGCATTTTTCTCAATGTCATCGTCGGCATCGTCGGCTCCTTCCTCGGCGGCTTTCTGATCGCGCCGATGCTGGGCTCGGGAACGGCCAATACCGGAGACTTTTCGGTCGTCGGGCTGGTCGCTTCGCTTGGCGGCGCACTGATCCTGCTGTTGCTGGTCAACCTGCTCACGCGGGGCCGCGCGCGCTGAGTCCATGACCGCTCATGGATGTAAAACAAGCCCGGCAATGCCGGGCTTGTTTTTTGGTGCCTATCGCCTGAGTTAAGCCGACACCACGATGCGGGGTCGGCTTGAACAAATTTGTTAGGCCTTTGCCTGTTTAGCCCGAGACGCGAGATGTCCTTTCCGAAGTAGGCGCTCAGAACGCATGACATACAGGATAAAGACCTTATGCCCGTCGAAACGATAGAAGACGCGGCAGGGCGGCTCTAAAATGTGGCGATAACGGGATCGCTTTAGTTCTTGTGGCCTGCTGCCACTTTCAGGGTGGTCGACTAGCTGTCCAACATGGTCAATGATGCGTTTGACAAGCTCCGCTGCAGCAGTTGCGTTTTCCAGTGCGATGTAATCAGCAATAGCTTCCAAATCGCTCAATGCTGGATCTGACCAGATTATTTCAGCCATCTGGCAAGGCGCATCTTAGCTTGACCGTGAGTTGCTACCCGGCCTTCAGCTACTGCTTGCTCGCCGCGAGCGATACCCTCAAGTATGGCCATACGTTTATGCATTAGTTCATAGCTCTCAACATCTATTAAGTAGGCGCTGGGCAGGCCATGTTGAGTGATGAGGATAGGTTCTTTGTCTCGCTCAATATCTGAGAGGAGTTCAGTAGCCTGACGCTTTAAGGTAGTGACGAGTTCGGTGCGCATGAAGTGACACTACAGTACCACTTTGGGGTGCGCAAGTGCTTGTTCAAAGGTCTAACACTGATATCGGCGCAGTGATGTCAGTGCAGTTGATTGACGACCAGAAGCACGCGGTATAAGCGCTGGACTGTCACTGCGCTCAGGGCGCCGGATCCAGCATCACCCACACCGGCGCATGGTCGCTTGGCCGGTCCCATGTCCGCGGCACGCGGTCGATATCCGCAGCGCTTGCTGTGTTGCGCAGCGCGTCCGATACCAGGGTCATATCGATACGCAAACCAAGGTTGCGGCGAAAGCCGGCCTGACGGTAATCCCACCAGCTGAAGAACCCGCCTTCGCTGTGATGCAGGCGATACGCGTCGTGCAGGCCCAGATCGACCAGCCGCTGCAGCGCAGCCCGTTCGGCGGTGGAGGTGAGGATGCTGTCGTCGTTCCACACCGCCGGGTCGTGCACGTCGCGGTCGTCGGGCGCGATATTGAAATCGCCCATCACCACCAGCCGCGGATGCTTTTGTATTTCGTCGGCAAGCCACCCATGCATGGCGGCGAGCCAGCGCAGTTTGTAGTCGTATTTCTCGGTGCCGATAGCCTGCCCGTTCACCACGTACAGATTGACGATGCGCACGCCATTCACGGTCGCGGCGATCGCACGTTGCTGCGCATCGTCGAAATCCGGAATGCCGATCTGCACATCGTTCAGCGCGTGTCCGCGCGCCAGCAGCGCGACGCCGTTATAGGTTTTCTGCCCCGCGAATACGCTGCGATAGCCCAGTCCCGCCAGCACCGTGTCGGGGAAGCGGCTGTCTTCGAGTTTGGTTTCCTGCAGCCCGACCACATCGGGTGCGGCGTCCTGCAGCCACTGTTGCAGATGCGGCAGGCGCACGTTGAGCGAATTGACGTTCCAGCTGGCGATTTTCATCGGCGGAGTCTAGCGGGAATCGCCGTGTCAGCGCTTGCCGCCGGTGATGGCATCAGGCATAGCCGCTGCTGACCGCGATCGCTACTGCGGTGGCGGCCAAACCGACCAGAATCAATTCGAGACGCCAGATCGCATGCAGCCAGCGCTGCCAGCTCACACCGGCTACGCCCAGCGCGCCCATCAGCACCGCCGAGGTGGGAATCACCAGATTGGTGATGCCATCGCCCAGCTGGAACGCCAGCACCGACACTTGCCGGGTGATGCCGACGATATCGCCAAGACCGGCCATCAGCGGCATCGTGATCGCGGCCTGCGCCGATCCGGAGGTGACGAAGAAATTGAATACCGCCTGGAACAGCAGCATGCCCTGCGCGGCCAGCATCGGCGGCCAACCTTCCAGCGCATCGCCCATCGTGTACAGCAGGGTGTTGAGCACCGAGGCCTTGTGCGGATCGGTGCCGCCGAGCAGCCACAGCATGCCTTTGGCCGCGCCGATCACCAGCGCCACCGGCACCATCTGCGCCACGCCGGCGGTGAACAGTTCGGCCAGCCGGTTCGCGCTGGGGCGCTGCGTATCGCCGCGGCGGCCGATGAGTATGACCAGTGCACTGAACAGCCCCAGCGCGAAAAACTGCGCTGCCAATTCCGGCAGGTAATACCCGCGCTGGGTGATGCCCCACACGATCCAGACCACGGTGGCGACGATCGCCAGCAGCACGATGCGATCGCTGCTGCGCCAAGGCGCATCCCGCAGCATCGAGGCGATATCGCCATTGCCGGCAATGCGATGGCGCAGCGCGTAGCGCAGCGTGAACACCAGCGCCGCCAGCGTGAACACAGCCCACACCGCGATGCGCAGAGGCGTGCCGGACAGCGCCGGCACATCGGCCACGCTCTGCGCGACCAGCACGCTAAAGGGGTTCATCCACGAGGTGGCAAAACCAATCTGGCTGGCCATGTAAGTGGCCATCACCGCGCTTTCGCGCGGCAAGCCCAGCCGATCGATCAACGGCAGCAGCAGCACCAGAAACGCGATGGTTTC
>JANOXT010000265.1:0-6433 GCA_031418555.1 Lysobacterales bacterium
CCAGGCCGCTGTTGAAACGCGACGTATGTAAAAACAGCGGCCTGGTTTTCAACAGCCGAATGGCTGGTCACGCCGCTCTACCAATAATGTGTGCGGCTTCACTGGCTCGCATCCTGCGCAATGCGGGCAGCGATGACTGCCGTGAATCGCAAGTAGAATGCGGTGCACGTTAAACATCGGGCAGGATGCCAATGCAACAGCGCACCGAACGCATCAAAACGCTCGCATCCCATTCGCGTTTCCGCGTCGGCGCGCTGCTGGTGCAGCCCGACCGGCTGATCGTGTCGCTGGACGGCAATGAGATCCCGCTGGAACCACGTGTCATGGAGGTGCTGGTCGCTTTGGCGGAACACGTCGGCGAGGTCATCAGCGCAGAACAACTGTTGATCGAAGTCTGGCACGGCACGTTTTACGGCGATAATCCGGTCCACAAAGCAATCGCGCAGCTGCGCAAACTGATTGGCGATGACAGCCGTGCGCCTCGCTACATCGAAACGATCCGCAAACGCGGCTATCGACTGATCGCGAAAGTCGCATTCCCCGATGAATATCGCCGCACCGCCATCCAGAGTCCGGCCTGGCCCGGCCGCAGCCCGTACGTCGGCCTGTCCGCGTTCGATGGCGAACACGCCGATGTGTTCTTCGGCCGCAGTCGAATGACCGCAGAGATGCTGGCGGCGATGCGCAGCCAGATCGACAGCCAACGTCGCTTCGTGCTGCTTGTCGGCGCCAGCGGCTGCGGCAAAACCTCGCTGCTGCGCGCGGGCGCGATTCCATTGCTGCAGCAGGACGGCGGCTTCGACGGCCTGCGCGCGCTGTCGGTCGCCCACTGCGACCTCACCGCAGCGGAAGGCCGGGATGTGCTGAAGCATCTCGCGTCCGCCGTTGGCACATGGGCGCTTGGAGCGCGGCCGGTCTTTCCGCCACAGCCGGTCGACCATCTCGCGCAGACCTTCGCGCAGCGGCCAGAAACGATTGCAGGCACGATCGCCGATGCGTTCGTGCGACAGGCGTCGCGCGCGATCACCGAACAACCGCACGCGCATCTTCTGCTGGTGATCGATCACGCTGAAGCGCTGGTCGCTTCGCCCCATATCGATCATGAAGAACGCATGATGTTCTGCCGCGCGCTCGATGCGCTGTGCGACAGCCCGCGCATCCTCGTTGCGATGATCGCGCGCAGCGATTTCTATCCAAAACTGATGGAAGCGATGCCGGCGATCGCCGCGCGCAAAGCCGGCGATGGCCACCTTGATGTATTGACTCCGCGCATCGGAGAGATCGCCCAGATCATCCGCCTCCCGGCGATGCTGGCGGGCCTGAGTTTCGAGGAAGACACGCAGACTGCACTGCGCCTCGACGACGTGCTGCGCGATGCTGCGGCTCAACATCCCGATGCCCTGCCCCTGCTGCAGCACACGCTGCAGTCGCTCTACGAACGCAGGAACGACACGGGCACCCTCGGCTTCGACGCTTACCGCGACATCGGCGGACTGGAAGGCGCGCTGGCCCACCGCGCTGAGGAAGTCTTTGCAGCACTGCCTGCGGACGCGCATATGCAGCTGGATGCGGTGCTTGCGCAGCTGATCGTGATCCAGTCCGACAGCGACGCCGTCAGCGCCCGCTGGGTGCGTTGGGCATCGCTGCAGAATGAGCACGCGAAAACCCTCGCCGAAGCCTTCGTCCGCGCACGCCTGTTCGTCGGCGAACTGCGCGACGGCCGTCCGGGCTTCGGCGTGGCCCACGAAGCTCTACTGCGCCAGTGGCCACGTGCGCAGGAATGGGTGCAGGACAATCGCCGGCTTCTGCACGCACGCGCACGGCTGAAGCGCGCTGCGGCGCGCTGGGCGGAAGACGGTCGGGGCACCGACCATTTGCTCAACCCGGGGCGACCGCTGAACGAAGCGCTTGAAGCCGCGCAGCAAATTCCCGATGGACTGAGTGCCGATGAGCGCGCGCTTCTGCGCGCATCGCAGCGACAGTCACGGCGAAAGCGTGTTCTGCGCATCATCGCAGTCGCGATGCTCGCCCTGCTCAGTATCGGCTCCAGCGCATTGGCGGTTCTCGCGGTGCATGCCCAACGCGAGGAGCGACAGCGCCGCGAAGAAGCGCTGCAGCTGGCCGACTTCATGCTGGTCGATCTGGCCGAAAAACTCCGACCGTTGGGCAATCTGAAATTACTGGACGGCATCGGAGCGGAGGCCCTGTCGTATCTGGAACGCCGGCCGGCCGACAACATGCGCGTCGAGGATCTGGTCAATCATTCGCGCGCACTGCGTACGGTCGGCGAGGTGATGATGGAACAAGCCAAGCTGGACGATGCCAAAGTCGCGTTCGAGCGCGCAGACGCAGTGTCGCGCCGGGCAGTGTCGCTGGCGCCGGACTCGACCGAATCGCTGGCCGAATCGGGCATCGCCGCCTATTGGCTGGGCTATTACTACTATCGACAGGCCCGGTTCGACGAGGCGCGCATCCATTGGACCGCCTACCGGAACACCAGCGAGCGCCTGCTGCGCATAGACCCCACGCATCTTGCCTGGCAGATGGAACTTTCCTACGCACTGAACAATCTGGGTACGCTGGCGCGCGACCAGGGGCATATCGACGAAGCGATCGCGTATTTCAAACGCTCAGCCGCACTCAAACAACGCGCGGTGGCAAGCAGACCCGCCGACACCGCGCTGCGCTATGAACTGATCGACACGCTGTCGTGGATCAGTACCGGCGACGAATCCCAGGGCCATCTCACCGCTGCCGCCGCGGGGTATGCCGCACAGATCGGCATGCTGCGGACACTGATCCAAGCGGCTCCAGAAGCGCGTGCATGGGAGCGGCGATTGGCGACTTCTCTGCTGCGCAGCGCGCTGCTGTCGGTTGCGCGTGGACGGTTGGAAGAGGCCGGCATCCAGATTGAAGAAAGCGTCGAACGACTGTCCACCTTGACCCGACAGGAGCCGGATCACCGGGTATGGCGGCGCGACTTGGCGCATGCGCGCATGGAAGCAGCCGACATCGCGCGTCTGCGCGGCAATTCCGAGCGCGCCCGCGTGCTCTTGCGCAGCGCGCGCGCCCTCACCGAAACACTGATCGCCGGGCCCGATGTGCAGCCCGAATGGCAGCGCCTGCATGCCTTGACCCGCCTGCACAGCGCGCAGCTGGAGCCCCCCACGACGCGACGCGAGGCCTCGATCGACAGCGCAGTCGAAGAACTGCAGCGCCTCGTCACGCAATCGCCGGAGGATATTGCGGGCCGGACCGCATTGGCACAGGCGCTGATCGGACGCGGTATACAGCGGCAACAGCTGGATCGTTTCACGCAGGCCAGCAGCGACTGGCAGCGGGCCGCAGCGCAACTGCAGGCTCTCGCGCCTGCGTCGCAGGACCCGCGGGTACTGGCGCCCTGGGTGGCGGCGCATCTGCTGCTGGGCGATGTAGAAACGGTACGGCCCCACCTCAGGCGGCTTGATGAAATCGGCTACCGTCATCCTGAGTTCGCAGCGCTGCGCCAGGATCAGGCAACCGAGGCAATGCCATCGCAGCAGGACCCCTGATCCGGTCACACCCACATCGACTTCTGGACAGACAAGTGATACCGCAGACACACCGGATCGATGCTTTCCCGGGGTGTCGGATCCATACACTGATCCGACGCTGGGATCGCGTTCGACATCGCACCGCGCACCCAGGCTTGGACTTTCCCCACCCCTACCGAATGGAGCTCCACTGATGAACGCTGCGGCCAACCTCACTGTGATTGATCGCCCAGAAGCGGCACTGGATACCCCCGAGAAGACGATTCTTGTACTGGCCCATGAGGAAAAAGGTGCGCTTCATTTGCGATTCGAGCCTGAGGTCATCATTTTCAAGGCGCCTGCAGGCGCGGCAAGGAAGCTTACGGCAACCATTCGCGCCGCAGATGGCATCAAACTGGCATTCGACAGCTACCAGATTGCGGACCCAAGTACGGTCGTCAAATCGGATATCAGCCGCGACGGTCAAACCATGACCATCCACTTCGCCTTTCCCAACCTGTTTCTGTTGCAGGGTTTGAATTATTTCTTCAAGGGCTCACTGCCGCCAAGAGACGGCACCGATGAGTCCACCCCGGTATTGACCGTGTATGAGGGCGACCCGCAAGTCGGGAACGATCCGCCGACGAACCAGGAAAGCCGGCTGCTGACAAGACCGGTCACCGGCTGACAATACGCTGAGAAATGAGCTGGGCTGGCAAGCCCAGAACCCTCGAACGTCAACTTGGACCTGTAGGCTGGGCTGAGAAGCCCAGCATCCGTTCGAACATCAATGCTGGGCTTGTCAGCCAGCCTACGCATTACACATTGCAGACTGCGCGCCACCCTCTAGCCATCGGTTTTCCGATGGCTTTTTAGTTTTGAAAACAGTGAGTTGAAAACCGTAAGGTTTCCGGAAGGTTGGGTGTTGCCGGATCGGACAGGGTGGCGCCATGGCATCGCCGCGCCGTCATCGCAAATCACAGCCTCTTCGATCCGCAGACGCATCGGCTTGGTCGGGCTGCCAGAACGGTGTCGGCCGGCACTGCCACAAGGCCACCAGCACCCTCGCGCTGACTTCAACCCACCATCGTTCAGGAGCCCCGTCATGACAGATCTCATCTCCTTCGCACTGCATGTGCCGACCCAGGACAATCATCACCTGCTACCACCGCTGCAGCCGGAAACCACGGAAACGCTGCAAACCACAGCGATGGCATGCGGCGCCATCGCTGCGATCGACTGCGGCCGCGTCAGGCTGGACAACCGGCTGCTGCGCCATCTGCGCCAGACCCGGCTGATGAGCCAACAGGACCTCGCCGACGATTGCTGGCGCCGCAATATCCAGGTGTCGATCGCCACCATCAAGCGCGCCGAAGCCGGGCGCGCGGTGCGCTTCCGGATCGCACGGGCGTTCGCGCGCTGCTTCGATATCCCCGTCGTGCAACTTCTGCAGGGCATGGCCGATCGTGCCGCACCGCACTGAAGCTGCGGCTGGAGGCCCGCCCGGAACGGGAATCGACACTGCGCAATCGACGCGGTTCGAGACAGCAATATTCATATTCACCGGCAGATGCTCGCCGGCATACGCCGATTTTTCATCACCCATCGAAAATCCATCACTGCAAAAAATGTATGCGGTAGAAGATCGATTTTCTATTGCGTCGCTCGCGTCGGTCCATGCGGCGACAACGCGTACAGCAGATGCGCCCACAGTGATACCGGATCGAGCCCAAACGCGGATTCGCGCTGCGGATAATCGGTGTTGCGGCATCCACGCGATGTTGCGACGCGCAGACCACCTTCGACTATCACTTCGACAAGGAGAGTTTCATGGCAAATGTATTGACTACCAGCTGCACCACATTCATCCAAATCTGGGTGGATACCAACAAGCTGCAGAACGGATCGACCGGCGGCGTCTATCTTGTTGACAACCGCATCAACAACGGCAGCACCAACGAGGGCTCGGCTTCGCTGTCGACCAGTGTGACCAACGGAACGAATATCTGCTGGGAGATCTTCAACGTCGATCTGAATTCGACGACACAGCTGCAGATTTCATCTATTTCAAACGCCAGCGTTTTCGGCGCAAGCGGTCAGCCCCAGGTCGCGCCCGACAACGCAAACGCGTTCACCGGAACCGTGCAAAGCACCGGGCAAGCGGGCTATCAGATTGCGTTCAACGCGATCGCTCCGGGCGGCTCTGGCATCACCACCACCGTCAGCCCGGGTCTTGCCGTGCAGTAAGCCGCACGCCTCTGCTTTTGCCTATCCACGATCAAGGAGATCACTCGTTATGACCACAACTTCAGGCGTCCTCACCAAAGCCAAACTGATCCCGCAGACGGCGATCACCATTGCCGTCGACACACAGTATGTCGCCGCGCAAGGCGGGCGCAACATCTCGCAGGGCATCTACATGTTCGACAACCAGGTCTCTGCTGGCAGCAGCGGCGAAGGCACACTCGAACTCAGCACCGTGACCGTCAACGGCAGTCTGATCGGCTTTGAAGCCGTGCCGATCAATCCGAACACCGGCGATACCGTGCTGATCACTGGCTTCACCGTCTCGCAGGGCAGCGTATTCGGCAGCCAGGGATATCCGATATTGCAGCCGCAGCCGCTGCCTGCAGGCTGCTACTGGATCGGCCAAGCCACCAGTCAGGGCAGCCAGACGTATCAGATCCAGATTCAGATCACGACCGGCGGGATCCGTCCGACGACCTACTTCGTCAACTGGGATCCCTTCATCACCGCCAACTGAGTTCAAACCCGTCTGGCCGCAGACGTACGCGGCCAGACGGATGCGGGCCCATGGATGGGCCTGATGGCCCGCGTCATTCGGTCAATGAGAAGGCGCAGCCCCATCTCAATCCATCGGTGAAATCTGGGTTGAGATGCATGCTGCTGGAGATCATGGC
>JANOXT010000266.1:0-2328 GCA_031418555.1 Lysobacterales bacterium
AACGGAAAATCGGAAGAATGGGCGTATGAAAAAGAATGGAGAATCATTACAAAAAATGATTTTTTTGTTCTTCCCAGTCCAGTGAAAAGGGTATTGCTTGGGCCGATTTTCGATCTTGAAAGGAAGGAGTTGCTCAGAAAATTGTTGCCGCACTCTGTTGAGTTGATCGATATGGAGCTTGATCGCGTTCAGTGTTCTATGAAGATGCGAGGTTGATGCGCTATACCGCCCAATCCGCTTTCGTCCTTCACGCACGCGCCTGGCGCGAAACCAGTTTGCTGGTGGAAGTGCTGACCTATGAGCACGGACGCGTGGGTCTGATCGCCCGCGGTGTGCACGGGCCAAAAAAACAACAGCTGCGTGCCGCATTGCAGCCGCTGCAGCACATCCGCTTCGACGGCGTGCAGCGCGGCGAACTGGCGCATCTGAATTCGGCCGAAGCGATCGACGAAGCGCCGCGTCTGCAGGGCGACGTGATGCTGGCCGGTTTCTATCTCAACGAACTGATGCTGCGGCTCGCGCCGCGTCACGACGGTGTCGGCATGCTGTACGCGATCTACGGCGAGACCCGCGCGCGGCTTGGGCTGGAACTCCCCTTGGCGTGGACCTTGCGCCGGTTCGAGCGCGATCTGTTCGAAGCGCTGGGCGTGGGGTTCGCGTGGGACTGTGACGGCGACGACGTGGCGATCGACCCGGCCGCGCGTTATCTGCTGGATCCGGAGCACGGCCCGCGCCGTGCGCTTGGCGATGCCGGAAAAGCCGGACGCAGCCAGACCGCCACCGGCCGCGCGCTGCTTGATCTCGCCGCCGACCGCGAGCCCTGCGCCGACGATATGCCCGGCCTGCGGCGCGTGATCCGCACGTTGCTGCTGCACCACCTCGGCGGTCGCGGTTTGAAATCATGGGAGCTGATCGCATTGATGCCGCGCGCCCCGGTCGAGGGCGCTACGGTTTCAGCTCAACCGGACAGCGATGCCCGCGTGTCCTGAAGCGCGCCTTCGAACTGCGCCATTGCGTTCGCCGCATTCGGCGTGTGCTGCAACACGCGCGCCGCCGTGCCCAGACGCGCAGCGCCGACGAAGCCGCAGCTCGCCTGCAGTTTGTGCAGTTCGCTGCTCAGCGCAGCTGTATCGCGATTCGCAAGCGCTGCGGCGATGCGCGTCGACACCTGAGGCAACTCCTGTGCGAACAGGCCGCGCATGGTGTCGACATGCGCGCGGTTGCCGTTGAGGGCGCGCAGCGCTGCATGATCGTCCCATATCGGCTGTTTTCCGCAGCGTACGTCGAGAATTGCCGAAGTCACGGCATCAGCGTCGGTATCGGTATCGACATCGGTATCGACATAGGTATCGATACACGGGTCGCGGCAGAAACGTCGGGTCGCGCCCTGCAGTTGCGCCACCGACAGCGGTTTCAACAGCACTTCCTCGAAGCCCGCGGCGATCAGCGCATCCAACGCTGTGCGCTGCGGATCCGCGGTATGCGCCAGCGCCGTTGTCTGCAGTCCCTGCGCACGCAGTTCGGCGAGCAGATCGGCACCCAGCCCATCAGGCAGATTCGCGTCGAACAGCCACAGATCGTATGTATGCGTGGATGCAAACCTGCGCGCGTCGGCCCGCGTGCCGGCCACATCGACCCGCGCAGGCAAAGCTTCGAGCGCGGCGCATAAAAATGCGGCGCTGATCGGGTCGTCTTCCAGCAGCAGGATGCGGGGCAGGGCAGCGGAGGCGGATGCGTTCATCGCGAGTCATCTATGCTGCGGTTCATGTCGCTGTCGATCTTACGCATCCTGTCGCTGCTCGTGCTGTCCGCCGCGCTTTGGGCGCCGATGGCGCAGGCGCGCACCGCAACCGCCGACATCGCCCGCATCCGTAGCGGCATCGCGACGTTGGAGCAGGTGCATGTGCGGCTGGACTGGCCGAACACCGCCGATCGCGGCACCCTGCAGGTGCGGGTCGGCACACTGGATGCGCCCGATCTGGGCTACGCCTTTCGTGATCTCAGCTGGCAGTGCCCGCTGCAGCGCGATAGCAACGGCGGCTGGCGCTGCGATGGCGAACTGCGTAGCGGCGGCGGGCGACCGCTGCGATTGGCGGTCGATCTTGGTACCGCGTTCACCGACGTCGTGTTGCGTCAGGGCGATTCAAGGCTGGAAGTGCATCGGCAGGCCGCCGCGCCCGACGATACGCGTATCGATCTGGTGAAGGTTCCGGTGATCTGGTCGCAGGCGTTGCTCAGCCGCGCCTGGGCCGACGGCCATTGGAAAAACGGCCAGCTCGATGGTCGCCTCGTCGTCAGTGCGCCGACGCATCGGCCGCTGCGGGTGTC
>JANOXT010000267.1:0-4138 GCA_031418555.1 Lysobacterales bacterium
CCGACCAGCAGTGGGTCGAAGCCGATCAGCACCACCGGCAGATAGAACCACGGCGACAGAAAACCGTCGACAAAGGAAACCCGGAATGCGGTGGTCTGGTCGTACTGCCATGAACTGTGGTGCACCGAGTGCGAGATCGCCCAATACCCGCGAACCCGATGCCCGGCGCGGTGATCCCAGTAGTAGCAGAAGTCCACCAGCAGCAGCGCCAGCGCCGCCGTGCCCCAAGTGGTGGGGATCCGCAGCGGAGTGAGCGCGTGTGCGGTCGTGTACAGGCCTGCGATGAACGCCAGCACTAACGGCCCGGTCAGCAGCGTGGGCAACAGCGGACTGGCGCTGGTCAGCATTTCCTTCACGCTGCGCCGGTCAAGCCGCCCCTGACGATGGCGGCGCCACAGTTCCAGCGGCAGAAACACGATGAAAAGCGCAGTGAGCGCCAAACCAACCTGATCGAGCTTGTCCAACAGCTCTGGCCTCTCCAACAGCATCTGTGCGGGCATGTGCGCCTCTAGTTGATAAAGTGAGCGTTCACTCACTTTATTGACGCCAGTAAGCCATGTCAACTATAAGAATCCGCCAACCCGCCCCTTGAGCCCGCCCGATGCGCAAAGCCGATGCCGACCTGCACGAACGCCGCCGCGCCGAAATTCTTACTGCAGCCGAGACGTGCTTCGTCGCCAAAGGCTTCCATCAAACCAGCATGCAGGACATCGCCGGCGCGTCCGGGTTGAGCATGGGCCTGCTCTACCGCTATTTCGACAGCAAGAGCGCGATCATCCGCGCCTTCTCGGCGCTGGACCGCGACGGCATGATCGCAGGCATCGCTGCGCTGGCCACGGCGCCGGATTTCATCGACGGCCTGACCAAGCTGCTCAAGCAGGAACTGGAGACGATGCGCGACGCCGATGCCTTCCGGATCACCACCGAAGTGCTGTCCGAATCCACCCGCGACGAAGTGCTGCGCGAGAGCTTCGCCGCGAAGGAATTGATGCTGACCGAAGCGCTCTCGAACGCGATCGCGACGCAGCAGGCCGAAGGCAAAATCGCACGCGAGCTTGCGCCCGATCAGGCCGCGCATCTGGTGCTGGCGACAGTCGATGGCCTCAGTCTGCGCGCATTCATCGACCGTCGCCTCGGCAAACGCGCGCTGCACACGCTGCTTGAGCAATCGTTGACGCGCCTGCTTGGATCGCGCTGAATGCGGGCTTGGGGCCACGCGGCACAATCTCACGCGCTGCGCCTGTCTGCACGCATCATTGCGCCACAGACGTTTGAACGCGGCCGCACTTGGCCGCGGTTCAGCGTCGCATGACGTTCGACGCTATGCGCTGACACCCTGCGGGAGTAGCGTCCCCGATACCGCTGACTGGATCGCCTCATGAAACCTGTTGTCCTAACGCTTGCGCTGTCCCTCGCGATTGCCGCACCGACCTGCGTTGTCGCGCAGTCCTCCAGTACCGCGCCTTCTGCAAAACAAACCGCCAAACAAACTGGAAAACAAACTGGCAAACCAGCCACGCAGCCCGTCCCGGCCTGGGTGCAGACCAGCAATCGTTATGCCCAGATCCTGATCGATGCGCAGCTGCGCTTCCAGCCGGAATCAGGCTCCCTGTTCGGTATTCCCGGCTACGACGACAAGGTCGCGGATCTTGGCCCGGACAACGCAAGTCGCTTCAGCAAAGCCATCGCCGAAGCGAAAGCGCAGCTAGAGGAGAAACTGCAGCTGGAGCGCGACCCCAACGTGCGCCAGGACCTGGAGATCATGATCCAGGCGGCCGACGACAACATCGAATCGACGCAGGTGAACGAACGTCTGGTGCTGCCGTTCTCCGATGCGCCGCAGCTGGTGTTCCAGGGCCTGCAGGGATTGTTGTCGGACCAGACCCCGGCGGAGCGACGCAGCATGGCGCTTGGCCGGCTCAAGGCCTACGTCGGGATGACCGCCGGCACCACGCCGATCACCACGCTGGCGCGCCAGCGCTACGACGAGCGCGCCAACAATGCCGAGCTGCTGCATCCGACCAGACTTGAAGTGCAGCAGGCGCTGTCCAATGCGGACATCTACGCCACAGGCATCCGTAAACTGTTCGCGAAGTACAAAGTGGCCGGCAGCGGCCCGGCGCTGAGCGCACTGGACAAGCAGTTCGCCGAATACACCGCATGGGTGCGCAAGGATGTGCTGCCCACCGCGCGCACCGACACCCAGCTGCCGCCGGAGCTCTACGCGCTGCGGCTGAAGCAGGTGGGCATCGATATCCCCCCGGCGCTGCTGATCCAGCGCGCACGTCTGGCATTCATGGAAACGCGCGCAGCGATGGAGCGGATGGCGCCGCTGGTGGCGAAGGACAACAACATCGCCGCCACCGACTACCGTGGCGTGATCCGCGCGCTGAAGCGCGACACCATCGCCAACGATCAGCTGGAAATCCGCTATCGCGCCGTCATCGACGCGATCGATCCGATCATCCTGCGCGAACGCATCGTCGATGTACCGAACCGGCCGATGGTGATGCGCCTCGGCACCGACGCCGAAAACGCCGCACAGCCCGCACCGCATTTCCTGCCCGCGCCGCTGGTCGGCAATACCGGTCAGCAGGGCCAGTTCGTGCTGCCGCTGAGCAACCCCGCACTGCACGACAAAGCCGACGCCTACGACGATTTCAATTTCCCATCGGTGGCGTGGACGCTGTCCGCGCACGAAGGCCGCCCCGGCCACGAACTGCAGTTCACCGCGATGGTCGAACGCGGCGTCTCGCTGGCGCGCACGCTGTTCGCGTTCAACTCGGTGAACGTCGAAGGCTGGGCGCTGTACGCCGAAGCCGAAATGATTCCGCACGAACCGCTGGACGGCCAGCTGCTGGCGCTGCAGTTCCGGCTGCTGCGCGCCGCCCGGGCGATGCTGGACCCGATGCTCAACCTCGGCATGATCGATCGCGCGCGCGCGGAAAAAGTCCTGATCGACGATGTCGGCGTCTCCAAAGCGATGGCGCGACAGGAACTGGACCGCTACACCTTCAACGCCCCCGGCCAGGCCGGCAGCTATTTCTACGGCTACGCGCGCATCCTCGAACTGCGCGCCGAAACCGAACTTGCGCTGGGCGAAAAATTCGACCGCCTCGCATTCAACAACTTCCTGCTGGATCAAGGATTGTTGCCGCCCGACCTGCTGGCGAAAGCGGTGCGTGAGCGGTTCGTGCCGGCGCACAAAGCGAAGCGCTGATGCGGAGAGTATGTTTTCGATTCACCGCGAACATAGGGTGGCGGTGAGCGCAGCGAACCCCATCACTGCATCGTCGCCGTATTCATAGGGTGCTGCCTCGGCGGACCGCTTGTGCATTACCATCGGCAGGCGGCACCTTCTGTTTTTTGTAGGCTGGGTGGTTGAGCCTGCTCGCTGAATGTTGATGGTGGGGCTGTGTTGATTGATAGGGTTTGTTGCGTTGAACCTCTGCCGGTCATATTCCCCGCCGCTTGTAGCGTCGACTTTTAGTTCTTGCTGTTCAACACCCTTAGCTTGCAGTGGGGTTGTTTATTCAAATTGCACAGCATGCTTTGAATATCTGAGGATTTCCAAGTAAGTGCTTCCGGTTTCAACTCCTAAGAATTGTCAGTGCCGATCAGGGAGAGGGTAGATATACGTTTCGGAGCTTCACATTCTCGGCTTCCGCTGCTTCAGCGCAAGTAGCCCCCTGACGCTAAAATTGCGATAAGGTCTGAATATTATGGTCGGCCCTAACGCTGCCGGAAAGATAGCGATCATCGATGCGCCGCGGCATGTCTTATGGACTTGTGGAGATGATTTTCTACGCTTGGATCCCAGCGATTTCTATCTTGGTCATGATGTCGAACATGCAACAGCAATATTGATAAGGTGTAGCTTTGACGGACTGGATTCAGACGAAACGACTCGTTTCCCTGAGTGGTGTACTAATGTCCGAAGCTGTGAGTCTGTAAATTGAACTGTGTATCTGCCCTTTGAGAAGATACGGCCTTGGCCGCGAGGAGCAGCGACATGGTGTTGAGCAAAGAGACTTCTTTGGACCAGCTGACGGCGGAGTTCAAGACCCCGCAGGATTTGCAATCGGCGTATTCACAGATGCTGCAGCTCATGATCAATCGTGCGCTGGAAGGTGAGATG
>JANOXT010000268.1:0-22164 GCA_031418555.1 Lysobacterales bacterium
CCGCCGGTCTCGCCCAGACGATGGATCAGCAGCGTTATCGCGAGATCATCATGACCCGCGCGACGGTGAGCGTCGGCGAGGACATCGGTTTCCTGCCCGGCACCGAAGAAGAAAAAATGACGCCGTGGATGGGCGCGCTGACCGATAATCTTGAAGTGCTGATGCCCAACACTCAGGACGGCGGCAGCTGGGGCCGCGCGGCGACCAACGACCTGCTGGCATCGCGGATCAAGATCCGTTCGCTGAATTTCATGCGCGGCCGCACCTTCCTCACCCGCTGGCTGATCCTCGACGAAGCGCAGAACCTCACGCCGAAGCAGATGAAAACGCTGATTACACGCGCCGGCCCGGGCACCAAGATCGTGTGTCTGGGCAACGTCGAACAGATCGATACGCCCTACCTCACCGAAACTACATCAGGCCTCACCTATGCCGTCGACCGCTTCAAGAACTGGGCGCACAGCGCGCACATCACCCTGAAGCGGGGCGAGCGTTCGCGGTTGGCGGATTACGCATCCGAAGTGCTGTAATCGCAGCATGGCAACCTACGGTATGCGCGAGGGGATCCTGATCCGCCCATTGGCAGCGGATGATGTCGACGCGCTGTTCAAAACGGTCACGGTATCGCTGCCCACGCTGTCGCAATGGCTGCCGTGGGCGAAGCACGGCTATGCCCGCGGCGACAGCGCGACCTGGATCGCGCACTGTCAACGCGGCTGGAATGCCGCCAGCGAATACCATTTCGGCGCATTCCATCTGGAATCCGGCGATCTGCTCGGCGGCGTTGGCCTGGGCGACATTGTCCCCGCGCGCCGGTCGGCGAATCTCGGCTATTGGGTCAGCGACGATGCCCGTGGAGGCGGCGTCGCTGTGGCTGCCGCGCATCTGGCGGCAACGTGGGCATTCGCCCATCTCGGCCTGCAGCGCATCGAGATTCTGGTCCAGCCCGAAAATACCGCCAGCCTGCGCGTGGCCGTGAAACTGGGAGCGGTGTGCGAGGGCATCGCCCGCAACGGCATCATCATCGGCGGCGAACCGCGTGAAGCGATCGTGCATTCGCTGATTCCAGACGATCTGCAAAACACGCCATCGGCAGACTGAATCGGCGATGGGCATCCAGCTGCCGCGTTGGGTGTGGGTCGGCGCTTTCTCACTTTCCACCATCGCCGGCATGGTCAATGTCGTCGGCTATCTGGGCTTTGAACATCAGGCTATCAGCCACCTCACCGGCACCACCACGCTGCTCGGCGGCGCCATAGCCCAAGGCAACGTGCGCATTGCGCTGCAGCTGGCAGGCGTGATTGTCGCTTTCGTGCTGGGTGCCGCGCTCAGCGGCCTGATTGTGCAGGACAGCACTTTGCGGCTCGGGCGGCGCTACGGGATCGCGCTGAGCGGCGTTTCATTGCTGCTGCTGACGTCGATTCCGATGCTGGAACGGCAGTGGATCGCAGGTGCCTGGACCGCAGCGATGGCGTGCGGACTGCAGAATGCGATGGCCACCACGTACAGCGGTGCGGTGGTGCGCACGACCCACCTCAGCGGCATGTTCACGGATATCGGCATCTCGATCGGCCATATGCTGCGAAAGATGCCGCTGCAGACACGGCGGCTGCGGCTGAGCATGCTGATCATCGCCGGGTTCCTGTGCGGCGCCGTGATCGGCAGTCTTCTGTTTCAAGCGTGGGCGTATCACGCACTGTTGGTGCCTGCTGCGCTGACCGGTGCTGCAGGTTTGACCTATACGCTCTATCGACATTGGCAGATATCCAACGCCCGCTGAGCGGCCAACTTGACCGCGTCGCATCTTCGGTCAGAATCCACGGATGCCCAACGCCAAGCCTCCCGTCTCCGTCCTCACCATCGCCGGCTCCGATTCCGGCGGCGGCGCCGGCATTCAGGCCGATCTCAAAACCTTTGCCGCGCATCGGGTGCACGGCCTGTGCGCGATCGCAGCGCTCACTGCGCAGCACACTCGGGGGGTGACCGCGGTGGAGGTTCCGCCACCGGCATTCCTGCGCGCGCAGATCGATGCCTGTTTCGACGATTTCGACATCCAGGCGGTGAAGATCGGCATGCTCGCCAACGCCGATATGATCCAGGCCGTGGCCAAGGCGCTGGACCAGCACTGTCCGGCGCATATCGTGCTGGACCCGGTCATGGTGGCCACCTCCGGCGCCCAGCTGCTGGCCAACACTGCGATCGAAGTCCTGCGCAAACGTCTGCTGCCCATGGCCACGATCGTCACGCCCAACCTGCCGGAAGCGGAATTTCTGCTGGGCCGTCCGATTGCCGATCTCGACGCGATGCGCGCAGCCTGCGATGCCCTGCTGGATCTGGGCGCGGGCGCAGTGCTGCTGAAGGGAGGGCATCTCGCCGATGGTGATGAGGTTGTCGATCTGTTCGCGGCACGGCGCGAGAGCGGCGGACGGATGCGTCGCGAAATTCGTCATCCGCGCCTGGATGTCAACGCGCACGGCACAGGCTGCACGCTGGCCGCGGCGATCGCCGCACAGCTTGCGCTGGGCATGCCCTTGATCGACGCGTGCAGCGCCGCGTCGGACTATGTGCACCGCGCGCTGACGCTCGGCACGCGCCCGGGGCGCAGCGACATTCTGGTGCTCGATCACTACGGCGCCGCGCAAGGGCTGTGAGCGTAATCGACGCTGAGTTGCCCGCAGCAGGCGACGGCTTGCCGCTTGTTGCCAGCGATGGGCATCGTTTCCGCCTGCAGTTACGCACGCCCGACGCCCCGCAGACCACGCTGCTGTGGCTGCCGGCGCTGGGGATCGCCGCACGGCACTACCTGCCTTTCGCCGAAGCGCTGGCGGCGCGCGGCATCGCCGTGTTCGTACACGAATGGCGCGGCCATGGATCCAGCAGCCTGCGCGCCGGTCACGGCTCGGACTGGAGCTATCGCGACATGCTCGAAGTCGACCTGCCGGCCAGTACGCAGCTGATTCAGGCTCGGTTCCCCTCATTGCCGAAGATCGTCGGCGGCCACAGCCTGGGCGGACAACTGGCGGCCTGCCTGCTCGCGCTGCGCCCGGACACGGCGCAGCGGCTGTGGCTGGTCGCCAGCGGCGCGCCGTTCTGGCGCATCTTCCCGCGCCCGCGCGCATGGCTGCTGCCGCTGGGTTATCGCTTTCTGCCATGGCTCGCCGACCGCATGGGCTCGTTGCCGGGTCGCAGCATCGGCTTTGGCGGCAGGGAGGCGCGCGGCGTGATGCGCGACTGGACCCGCACCGGCCTCAGCGGTCGTTACGCGGGCAGAGACATCGCCACTGATCTGGAAGCAGCGTTGTTGCATGTGCGGGTTGAAGTCGATGCCGTGCGATTGGCAGATGATTGGATGGTGCCGGCTGCATCGCTGCGATTCCTGATAAATAAAATGCAGCCGTCAGCCATTCGCGTCCACACACTCGATGCAAACCAGCTCGGCACTCGCGCCGATCATTTCGCGTGGATGGAATATCCAGACGCAGTAGCGGATGCGCTTATCGCAAAAATAAGCAGCGTCGGCTGAAAAAATCGCACGCTGGGCTGAAAAACGTAGGCTGGGCTGACAAGCCCAGCATCGTCACTATGATCATTCACGCGGGGAGCTGGGCTTGTCAGCCCAGCCTACTTCAGACTTCGAAAAAATACGCGGGCGGCTTTTCAGGACGCGCCGTAACCGTCGGGATTCATCGACTGCCAGCGCCATGCATCGCGACATATCGCATCCACATCCAGCGCCGCGCGCCAGCCCAGCAAACGTTCGGCGCGCGCTGGATCGGCATAGACCTCGGCGACATCGCCGGCACGGCGGTCGACGATGCGATACGGAATGTCGCGTCCGCTGGCGGTCTCGAACGCACGCAGCAGCTGCAGCACGCTGATCCCGCGCCCCACGCCCAGATTCAGCGGCAGGTGGCCGCGCACGCCGTCGAGCTTTTCCAGCGCATGGACATGCGCCTGGGCGAGATCCATCACGTGGATGTAATCGCGCACCCCGGTGCCGTCGACCGTAGGCCAATCGCCGCCGTAAATCTGCAGCCGCTCGCGCTTGCCTGCGGCGACCTGGCAGATGTAGGGCATCAAATTGTTCGGCACACCGCTGGGCGCTTCGCCGATCAAACCGGACGGGTGCGCCCCGACCGGATTGAAATAGCGCAGGCTGATCGCCTGCAGGCTTGAATCGGCCGCGCAGACATCGCCGATCAACTGCTCCATCACCAGCTTGGTACGGCCATAGGGATTGGTCGTCGACAGCGGCGCATCCTCGTCGATCGGTACCGACTGCGGCTCGCCGTACACCGTCGCCGACGAGCTGAAGACCAGCCGGCCAACATCGGCCGCACGCATCGCCTTCAGCAGCGCGATCGTGCCGGAGATGTTGTTGTCGAAATAATCCAGCGGCCGTTCGCAGGACTCGCCCACGGCTTTCAGCGCGGCGAAGTGGATGACGGCATCGAAGCGCTGCCCGGCGAACAGCGCCGCAAGCGCGCCAGCGTCGCGCACATCCACCCGATGCGCCTCTGGCGCACGCCCGGTCAGTCGCTCCATCCGCGCTAGCACTTCCGGCACGCTGTTGCTGAAGTTGTCGGCGATCACGGGCTGATGCCCGCGCGCAGCGAGCGCTACGCAGGTATGACTTCCGATGTAACCGGCACCGCCGCAGACCAGAACGCGCATGAGTCGTGATATCGATAAGAAGTGAGGTGGACTGCAGCATCGCAGCCGACGCTGCGCAAGGACGGCAGGATACCGCGCCGCCATGGCCGCGCGACCATGCTTTCGGCGTCAACACCACCACTGGGGGTATTGGCGTCTTGGACGCCCGGCAGCGCATCGCAGACGGCCAGAGCATCTCGCACATTGCCCTGCCCGCCGCGGCGGTGGTGTCTTCGGCGGGGCTGGTAAACTTCCCTCCACACAATTAATGGAATTCCGCACGATGCAGGCCGCGCTCCCCGCCCAAGACGACATCCGTATCGCCATCCTCGGCCTGGGCTATGTCGGCCTGCCGCTGGCGGCCGCCTTCGGCAAACGCTACCCGGTGATCGGCTTCGACATCGATACCAAGCGGGTCGCCGAACTCGGTCAGGGGCACGATCACACCCTTGAAGTCTCCAAAGATGAGCTGCTCGCCTCGAACCAACTGCGCTTCAGCTGCGACCCCGCGGATCTGGTCGGCTGCAACGTCTTCATCGTCACCGTGCCCACGCCCATCGACGAATACAAACGTCCCGATCTGCGCCCGCTGGAATCCGCCAGCCGCACCGTCGGCCGCGCGATCCGCGCCGGCGGTATCGCGATCTACGAATCCACCGTGTACCCGGGCGCCACCGAAGAAATCTGCGTGCCGATCGTCGAACGCGAATCCGGCCTGACGTTCAATCAAGACTTCTACGCCGGCTACAGCCCCGAGCGCATCAATCCGGGCGACAAACAGCATCGGCTGGAAACCATCATGAAAGTCACCTCCGGCTCCACGCCGGACACTGCGGATGTGGTCGATGCGCTGTACGCCAGCATCATCCATGCCGGCACCCACAAGACCTCCAGCATCCGCGTCGCCGAATCGGCGAAGGTGATCGAAAACATCCAGCGCGACGTGAATATCGCGCTGATCAACGAACTGGCGCTGATCTTCCACCGCCTCGGCATCGACACCCATGAAGTGCTGGCCGCATCGGGCACCAAGTGGAATTTCCTGCCTTTCAAGCCCGGCCTGGTCGGCGGCCACTGCATCGGCGTGGATCCGTATTACTTGACGCACAAAGCACAGCAGATCGGCTATCACCCCGATGTGATCCTCGCCGGCCGCCGGATCAATGACGGCATGGGTCAGCACGTCGCACTGTGCACCATCAAAGCAATGGCACAGCGCGGACTGCCCACCGCGAATGCCAAGATTCTGGTGCTTGGGCTGGCATTCAAGGAAAACTGCCCCGACCTGCGCAACACCCGTGTGGTCGACATTATTGCGGAACTCAGCAGCTATCACGCGCAGGTGGATGTGCACGACCCGTGGGTCGACGCCGCGCTGGCGCACGAGGAATACGGTATCACCATGACCGGACAACCGCAGGCGGGCACCTATGACGCGGTGATCCTTGCGGTCTCGCATCGCGAATTCGCCGAACTCGGCGTCGAAGGCATTCGCCGTTTCGGCAAGCCGATCAGTGTGCTGTACGACGTGAAAGCGGTGCTGCCGCGCGATGCGGTCGACGGTCGACTGTAAATACTTCAAGGATCCGCCATGCGCGTTCTCGTCACCGGCGCCGCCGGCTTTATCGGCTCCACGCTCAGTCATCGCCTGCTCGCACGCGGCGATCAAGTATTGGGCTACGACAATCTCAACGATTATTACGACCCTACGCTGAAGGATGCGCGCCTTGCGCTGCTCACGCCGAAGCCCGGCTTCTCGTTCATCAAGGGTTCGCTGGAAGACCGCGCAACGCTGGAAGCCGCGTTCGACAGCTTCAAACCGGACCGCGTGGTCAATCTGGCCGCGCAGGCCGGCGTGCGTTATTCGCTGGAAAATCCGCATGCGTATATCGACAGCAATATCGTCGGCTTCCTCAATATTCTCGAAGCCTGCCGTCATCGCGGCATCGGGCATCTGGTCTACGCTTCGTCCAGTTCGGTCTACGGCTCGAATCGCAAGCTGCCGTTCGCGGTGGAAGACAGCGTCGATCATCCGGTCAGCCTCTACGCCGCCACCAAGAAAGCCAACGAGCTGATGGCGCACACCTACAGCCATCTGTTCAACCTGCCCACCACTGGGCTGCGTTTCTTCACCGTCTATGGCCCGTGGGGCCGTCCGGACATGGCGCTGTTCCTGTTCACGCGCAAGATTCTGGCCGGCGAACCCATCGACGTGTTCAACCACGGCAAACACAGCCGCGACTTCACCTATGTGGACGACATCGTCGACGGTGTAATCCGCAGCCTCGACCGCGTGCCCGGCCCCGACCCGGACTACGACCCGCTCAACCCAAGCCCCGCAACATCCTCAGCGCCATACCGGGTGTACAACATCGGCAACAACCGCCCGGTCGAACTGCTGCGCTATATCGAAGTACTTGAAGCATGCTTGGGCCGCAAGGCCGAGAAGAATCTGCTGCCGCTGCAGCCCGGCGATGTGCCCGATACCTATGCGGATGTCAGCGCGCTGCAGCGCGATACCGGTTATGCGCCGATGACAGGTGTGGACGTGGGTGTCCAGAAATTCGTGGCGTGGTATCGCACGTTCTATCGGGTTTGATCCATTGCGGACGACGCGCCACGTCTTGACTCGAACGCATTTCACGATTCCGCACCTATGGCCCGATCTTCGATGCGAAAGCGTCACATCTTCGAAGGTTGACTGACCGATGTTTTCCCAGGAGACCGGACCGATGTTTGATGCATTCAGCAGGCTGTGCCGCAGTCCGCTCTGCATGATGAGTGCGATTGCCGCTCTCACTCTGCTTGCTGGCTGCAAGCGGCCATCCGCCCCCATTCCCGAGCTGTCGTCACGGCCTCTGTACTCCAGGATTTTCCTGCAGATCGATCAGGCGGAGGCCAAAACCGATCCGATCGAACGCTGCCTGAGTTACCCGTCGCCGCCCCATTTGCAGTGGCCGGAACAATTGATCCACGTGCTGTGCGCAGACCTGTATACCCCGGTCATGCAGGCGCCCGACATCAAGGCGATGATCGATCGAAAAGACTGGAAAGGATTGCACGACCGCTATTCCGGCTATCTCGAGCGCCACTATTCCGGCGCCGATCCGGAAAAACTGCTGTATCGCGCCTTCCCGTTGAGAAGCTGGAACAGTCTGCAGGAAGCCGACAAATACACGCGGAAGTGGGTGGCTGCCGTACCAAACGATCCGTTCGCGAATACCGCTCGCGGCGCGGTCCTAGTTTCATCTGCGTGGGGCGCGCGCGGCAACGGTTTTTTCAGGGATATTCCGGACTCCCACAGGCGACAGATGTACAAGCTGGCGCTGCAAGCGACCCAGCATCTGCGCAAAGCAATCGTTGCCGAACCCAAACTGCTGCCCGCCTACTCCCACCTCATCGATGCCTATGTGCTGGGAGGCAAGCAGGAATGGGTGCAGACCGCGCTGCAGGCCGCGATCAAGCAGTCGCCGGATACCTATTATGTTCGCGATGGCGCGGTTGAGTATCTGAAGCAGAAATGGGGCGGCCGGCCGCGCGACATGGATGCGCTGGTCGATAGCTCCAAGCGTTATATCAAGCGCAATCCCCGTCTGGCGATGATCGGGGCCGATCAACTCATAGAAGCTGGGGACCAGGCATCGGACCAGAAAAAATACAAGCCTGCACTGGCTTACTATCGTGAAGCGCTGGCGTTAGGACCAGACCAGGCTGCGCTGCTCAGCGCAGCATTCGTCGCCCCCAAGCTTGGTTATCACGTCGAAAAGCTCATCTATCTCACCCAGGACATCCGCTTCAGCAAAGACCCGCGAGACTCCCTGATGCAACGAGCGCTGATATGGGAATCCGACGGGGATTTCGAACGCGCCATGCGCGACTATCAGGCTGCGAAAAAGTTTTACCCCGCGGACGCTGAAATCGATAAGCGCATCTCTGCAGCCAGGAAGCGTGAAAAGGAGTTCGTCCGGAAATAGGACCGTATCAGGATCAACATGAAGTCTTTCATCACGATTTTCATCGGCACCGTATTGATGGCCATGCCTATCGGCATACCGCTGGCCGCTTCTTCTGCAGACAATCGTTGGGTGAACCGCCGCGATATCAAGACAATCCGCAAGATCTATCGTGAAATCGAAACGTCGATAGAGAATGGCGAGACCAAGAAAACGCAGGCGCCTGAACACTGCTTTCGCGAGCAAAGCGCGCTCACCGAAGCCTATCTGGTCACGGACAACGATAACGTGATCCGCAAGCTGTTCTTCGCGTATGGCACCGAAGATTCTCTGGGCTGGATGGCGTATTACTACGATGCCGATGGCGCGCATCGTTTCACCTTTCAATCGGTAGGCGCCGTCAATGGCACGCAGCAGGAGCGTCGGATTTATTTCGACAAGACAGGCGATGAAATTCATTCCGACAACCGGATCCTGGCTGGGCCTGGCTATCCTACCGAGATAAAGCGATACGTTCCTCAGCCTGAGGCATACTTGAAATCGCTCTGCGGCATCAACTGATGCATTCGGCTGAAATGCTTGAATTGAAACACCGGATTGAAACACCGGACCGTGATGATGCATGTTCTGCCCTGTCGCGAAGCCCCATGTCAAAGTATTTGCCGGTTTGCTTCTGCCTGCTGCTGACCGCAGCAGGATGCGCTTCCACGTTGATTCGACAGGATTTCATACCCGTGCAGTCCGCCAAAGCCCTCGTCATCGGCCATCGCGGCGCCAGCGCACTGCGCCCTGAACACACGCTGGCGTCGTATGCGAAAGCGATCGAAGACGGCGCCGACATCATCGAACCCGATCTGGTCAGCACCCGCGACGGCGTGCTGGTGGCGCGGCATGAGAACGAAATCTCCGGCACCACCGACGTGGCCCGAAAACCCGAGTTCGCATCGCGCAAAACCACGAAGTCCATCGATGGCGAACGCACGACGGGCTGGTTCACCGAAGATTTCTCGCTGGCCGAATTGAAGACGCTGCGCGCCCGCGAGCGTCTGCCGGAACTGCGCTCGACCGCATTCGATGGACAGTTCCAGATCGCGACGTTCGACGAGATCATCGCGCTTGCCGCCGAAGCTTCAGAGCAACAGGGGCGGCTGATCGGATTGGCGCCCGAAATCAAACATCCGACCTATTTCGCATCGCTGGGTCTGGCGATGGAAGACAAGCTGCTGTCCGCATTGCGCGCGCAGCCGTACACGCGCACGGCGCCGATCATCATCCAGTCGTTCGAGACCGCCAATCTGCGCGAACTGCGGGGCAAGATCGGCAAGGACTCAAACATTTCATTGCTGCAGCTGCTCGGCCGCACCGGCGATGGCCCTTACAACACTGTCATGGCCGGCAGCCCCACCACCTACGGCACGATGATGACCGCCGACGGCCTGAGAGGCATCGCGGCCTACGCGGACGCGGTCGGGCCCGCGTATCGCGACCTGGCACCGGCGAACGGCCGCAGCCGGCTGGTCGACGAGGCCCACGCGGCGGGACTGCAGGTGATTGTCTACACCTTCCGCCCGGAGAATCATTTTCTCGAAAACGATGACCGCGGCGCCGGCGGGCCTGCTGCGCGCAATGAGACGGGATCAATCACACAGATCCGGGCGCATCTGGCGCTGGGAATCGATGCCTTTTTTACCGACGACCCGGGACTGGGCCGACGGGCAGTAGACGGCGAGTAGCAGCAAAGAGACAAACATCACGGGCTGTCATTTAATTTGCACGATCAATAGTTGCCTTGACAAACATTGTATGGCCAAGCAAAGTGCCCGCCATGACGATATCCGATCCCAATGTGGGCGCTACGCCGCCGTCAGGTTCACAACTGGGACTGCTGTTCCGGCAGATCCGTGATGCCATGTGGGAAAGGATGTCCCGCGAATTGGCCATCGCCGGGCACGAGCTGACCTTCAGCCAGTACATCACGCTGAAACGTCTTGCCGAAGGCGACGCCAGCGCAAGCGAGCTGGCGCGTACCGCCGACCTGAACCCCGGTGCGATCACTCGCTTGCTGGACCGGCTCGAAGAAAAAGATCTGACCACACGTATTGCCGATCCTGATGATCGCCGCGCCCTGCGCATCGCACTGACCGAGTCCGGGACGCGGATGTGGGCCGATATCAACCAGTGCGGGCTTCGCGTGCGTGAGCGCGCGATGGAGCGCATGAGCGCCGACGAACAGACCACACTCCTGCGCTTGCTCGCCCTGGTCCGCGAAAACCTCATCCGGGAAGACGATTGACCATGCCTGCCGTGACTCGTTCGCTGCATTACACATTCGCGATGCTGGCGTTGGCGACCGCCGTGCTGTCCGGATGCGCCAGCACCCGGGGGCTGCAGCCAGAGCTGACCCCGAATCATCCCGATGCACTGACCGCCGGCCAGAGTTTCAAGAATGCGAAAGTCTCCGCCGCAGCTTGGCCGACCTACGATTGGTGGCACACCTGGGGCGACCCGCAGCTGGATGCGCTGATCGCCGAAGCGCTGGCCGGCGCGCCCGGCCTGGAGGCCGCCGACGCGCGCGTCCGCAAGGCGGCAAGTCAAGCCGGGCTGGCCGACGATGCGCGCAGGCCGCACGTTTCCGCCGGTGCGCAGTATTCGGGCGCCTATCTTCCGCAAACGCTGCTGCCCGCGCCCTACGGCGGCGATTACAAAGGCATCGAACTGGCGACGCTGAACTTCCGCTACGCGCCCGACCTGTGGGGCGGCAAACGTGCACGCTGGGAAGCGGCGGTGGGCAGCCTGCATGCCGCCGCAGTGGACGCCCAGCAGGCGCGTCTGCTGTTGGCCGGCAACATCGCACGCACTTATCTGGATCTGGCGCAGGCGCACGAAGCGCGACGGGTGGCGACATCGGAAGCCGCGCGTTCTCAACGCCTGCTCATGCTCGCGACACAGCGGGTCCGTGCCGGCCTGGATAACCAATCGCAGATGCGCTTGGCGGAAACCGCGGTCGCGTCCGCCGCGCAGCAGGGCGAAGCGGCGCAGCAGCGGATCGATCTGCTGCGTAATGCCATCGCCGCGCTGATTGGCGAAGGGCCGGATCGCGGCCTGCGCATCGAAGCGCCCGCGCTGCTTGCCGTCGAAGTGCCGGCATTGCCGACTACGCTGCCCAGCGAACTGCTGGGACATCGGCCGGATGTAGTCGCAGCGCGATGGCGGGTTGAAGCCGCCGCGCGGGGTATCGATGCCGGCAAGGCCGAGTTTTATCCAAGCCTCAACCTGACCGCGCTGGTGGGGCTTGCAGCGGGGCGTCTGTCCGACCTCTTCACCCGCGATGCGGCCACCGCTCTGGGCGGCCCGGCACTGAGCCTGCCGATCTTCGATGGCCCGCGCCTGCGCGAACAGCTGGCCGGCAACAACGCCGACTACGATCTGGCGGTCGCGCAGTACGATCAGACGCTGATCACTGCGGTGCGCGACGTGGCGGACGCGCTGCAGTCCGCGCATACGCTGGACGCGCAGGTCTTGGCGGTCGCGCAGGCCCGCAAAGCCGCAAATCAAGCATGGTCGCTGGCCGATACCCGCTATCGCGCCGGTCTGGGCACCCAGCTCGATGTGCTCGCCGCGCAGCGACCGTTGCTGCAGCTCGATCAACAGGCTGTTGCGCTGCAGGCGCAGCGTCGCGGCGTCGCCGTCGATCTCGCAGTCGCGCTCGGCGGCGGCATGTCGCCACCCTCCCCCTCCTCTTCTTCATCCGGTTCGCCATGACTACAGATATCGATCCGACGCCTGACGTCTCCATGTCCACGCCAAAACCCAAGGTCAGCAAGCGCAAGCGTGCGCTCGTGATCCTGTTGGTCGTGATCGTCATCGCCGCGATCGCCGCAGTGGTGTACTACCTGCTGGTGTCGCGCTGGCATGAAGGCACCGACGACGCCTACGTACAGGGCAACGTGGTATCGATCACGCCGCAGACCACGGGCACGGTAGTGAGCATCGGCGCCGACGACGGCATGAAGGTCGTCGCCGGGCAGGTGCTGGTGAAGATCGACCCCAACGACGCGCGCGTCGCCTATGAACAGGCGGAAGCCAATCTGGCCACCACTGTGCGTCAGGTGCGCGGTCTGTTCAACGCGGTCGATGCCGGCCAGTCCGATCTTGACGCGCGCGCAGTCGCAGTGCGTCAGGCCCGGGCCGATGTCGCGCGTCGCAGCGGGCTGGTCGCAAACGGTGCGGTGTCGGCGGAAGAATTAGCGCACGCGCGGGCACAGCTTGACGCTGCCGAGGCGGCGCTGGGTTCGGCGCGCGGACAACTCTCCCGCAACCGTGCGCTGGTCGATCAGACCACGCTCTCGCGGCAGCCGCAGGTCGCCGCTGCCGCCGCACAGCTGCGTCAGGCCTATCTCAACCTGCAGCGCGCCGCGATCGTCGCGCCGGTGTCCGGCTATGTCGCCAAGCGCAGTGTGCAGTTGGGTCAGCGCGTGCAGCCCGGTGCCGTGCTGATGACGGTCGTACCGCTGGAACAGGTGTGGGTGGATGCGAATTTCAAGGAAACGCAGCTTGCGAAGATGCGCCTTGGGCAACCGGTAGAACTCACTGCCGATGTCTACGGCAGCGATGTCCGATTCACTGGCAAGCTCGCGGCGATTGGCCTGGGCACTGGCAGCGCGTTCGCACTGCTGCCCGCCCAGAACGCCAGCGGCAACTGGATCAAGATCGTGCAGCGCATTCCGGTGCGCATCGCGCTGGAGCCCAAGCAGTTGATCGAACATCCGCTGCGGCTGGGGATGAGCATGTCGGTGGACGTGTCGATCCGCGATCAGGCCGGCGGCGTGCTGGCGACCGCACCGCAGACCACGCCGGTGCTGACCACCATCGCATACGAGAAACAGCTGGGTGAAGCGGATGCGCTGATCCAACGCGTGATCCGCGAGAACCTGCCCGGCGGCCGCGGCTGAGCGGCGGCCGATCGCATCCATGTCGAGCCAGTCCGCCAATACCAATGATGCTGCCGCAGCGCCGGCACCCGCTGCCGGATTCCGGCCGCCCAATATCGCGCTGACCACGCTGGGTCTTGCGCTTGCATCGTTCATGCAGGTGCTGGACCTTACGATCGCCAACGTTTCGCTGCCGACCATCTCCGGCACGCTGGGCGGCAGCGCCAACCAGGCGACATGGGTCATCACCTCCTTCGCGGTGAGCAATGCCATCGCGCTGCCGCTGACCGGCTGGCTCAGCCGCCATTTCGGCGAACGCAAACTTTTCATCTGGGCGACGTTTCTGTTCGTGATCGCATCGCTGCTCTGCGGCCTTGCCACCAGCATGGGACTGCTGGTCGCAGCGCGCGCGCTGCAGGGCTTCGTCGCCGGACCGATGTATCCGATCACCCAGGCGCTGCTGATTTCGATCTATCCACCGCAGAAGCGCGGACAGGCGATCGCGCTGTTGGCGATGGTGACGGTGGTCGCACCGATCGCAGGCCCGATCCTGGGCGGCTGGATCACCGACAATTACAGCTGGGAATGGATCTTCTTCATCAACATTCCCATCGGGCTGTTCGCCAGCTTCGTGGTCGGCAAGCAGCTGCGCGGGCGCCCCGAGCGCCTCGAAAAACCGAAGATGGATTATGTCGGCCTGATCACGCTGATCTTCGGCGTGGGCGCACTGCAGGTGCTGTTGGACCTGGGCAACGACGAAGACTGGTTCCACTCCACCACGATTGTGGTGCTGGCCGTGATTTCGGCGATTTCGCTCGCTGTCTTCATCATCTGGGAACTGACCGACGACGACCCGATCGTCAATCTGCGTCTGTTCCGCCACCGTAATTTCAGCGCAGGTACCGCTGCGATGGTGGTGGCTTACGCCGCATTCTTCAGCGTCGGTATCCTGGTGCCGCTCTGGCTGCAGCGCAATCTGGGCTACACCGCGATCTGGGCGGGTTTCGCCACCGCGCCGATCGGCATCCTGCCGGTGCTGCTGACGCCCTTTATCGGCAAATACGCCAATCGCTTCGATCTGCGCTGGCTGGCCACACTGGCCTTTATCGCAATGGCAATGACCAGCTTCGTGCGTTCGGGCTTCAATCTGGACGTCGATTACAAAACCATCGCGATGGTGCAACTGTTCCAGGGCTTCGGCGTAGCGCTGTTTTTCATGCCGGTGCTGCAGATTCTGCTGTCCGACCTGCAGCCGCATGAAATCGCGGCAGGCTCTGGCCTGGCCACCTTCATGCGCACGCTTGGCGGCAGCTTCGCAGCATCGCTTACCACCTATGCCTGGACCACGCGCAGTGCCGTGCACCACGCGCAGATCGCCGAGAAAATTTCAGCCTATGATCCTGCCACCCTCGAAACGATTACCCGCATGGGCGATGGCCGCCTGCAAACCGGGGCGGCGATGCTGGAACGAACGATCACCAATCAGTCCGCGCAGCTGGGTTTCAACGAGGTCTTCCATCTGCTCGGGATTATCTTCCTGCTGGTGATCGTATTCGTCTGGATCGCAAAACCGCCGTTCGCCGCCAAGATGGGGCCCGCAGCGGCCGGGCACTGATGGGTTGCTGCAGCCGCAATGACATATTGACGCTGATCGCGTTCGCACCTCGCCCGGTCAGGCAATAGCTACTGTTCCTGAAGCTACTGTTCCTGAAGCCTATGTTTCGGAAACCAGTGTTGCGGAAACAAAAAAGCCGGGAAACCCCATCCCTGAGGTCTCCCGGCATGCGGCCCCACCGGCGAGCGGTGCCGCGGGTACGAACCGGGGTTGGGGCCCCGGTCCGCCGACAGGTCATCCATGACTTGCCGTGTTCAATATGGCGATTGCTGACGATACGAGTGCCAAGTGCGTCGGGGGCGGGCCGTTCGCTGACGAGGCCATCCGACCCGCCCCCGCTGCATCAGACTTCGTCATCCTCTTCGACGGCATTCGCGTCGCGCGGCGCATCTTCCGGCACGAATTGGGCGCGAAGCGCAGCTTCAAGCTTGACCGCAGTCGCACGGTTCTCTTTCATGTACTGACGCGCGTTTTCCTTGCCCTGACCGATGCGCTCACCGTCGTAGCTGTACCAGGCGCCCGATTTCTCAACCAGCTTGGCTTCGACGCCCATATCGATCAACTCGCCTTCGCGGCTGATGCCTTCGCCGTAGAGGATTTCGGTGATGACCTGTTTGAACGGCGGCGCGAGCTTGTTCTTGACCACTTTGATCTTGGTCTGGTTGCCGATGATTTCTTCGCCTTTCTTGATGCTGCCGATGCGGCGGATATCGAGGCGGATCGAGGCGTAGAACTTCAGCGCGTGGCCGCCCGTGGTGACTTCCGGGCTCTGGCCCGGCATCATCGCGCCGATCTTCATGCGCAGCTGATTGATGAAAACCACCATGCAGTTGCTGCGCTTGATGTTGCCGGTGAGCTTGCGCAGCGCCTGGCTCATCAAACGCGCCTGCAGGCCGGGCAGCTGGTCGCCCATCTCGCCTTCGATTTCAGCCTTCGGGGTGAGCGCAGCGACCGAGTCGATGACCACGATATCGACGGCGTTGGAGCGCACCAGCATGTCGGCGATTTCGAGCGCCTGTTCGCCGGTATCGGGCTGCGACAGCAGCAGCTCATCGATATTGACGCCCAGCTTCTGCGCGTAGATCGGGTCGAGCGCGTGCTCGGCGTCGATGAATGCGGCGGTGCCGCCTGCCTTCTGGCATTCGGCAATGGTCTGCAGGGTGAGCGTGGTTTTACCTGAGGATTCCGGGCCGTAGATTTCGACGACGCGGCCTTTGGGCAGGCCACCGATGCCCAGCGCGATATCGAGCATCAGCGAGCCGGTGCCGATGACCTCGACCGCTTCAACCGGGCGGTCGCCCATGCGCATGACCGAGCCTTTGCCGAACTGCTTGTCGATCTGGCTCAGGGCTGCTGCAAGCGCGCGCTTTTTGTTCTCGTCCATCGTGGAATCCTCGTCAGTGAATGGGTGAATGCGTGGAGTGGGTGCAGATTAGGGGCGGTCCGTCGCACAGGCTGCGACAGGACATAATGTAGTTGCGGAAGCGATGATGAAATATCGGGACATCGCTCGGTGGGGTGTAGGAAAAGTCCGCAAGCCTCTGCTGCTCATCGGGCACTGCTTATCGATTCGGCCGCACCAGTCCGCAGTAAAGACCCTCGATCGAGAAGTCCTGATCGGGCAGCACATTGATCGGCGCATAGCTGGGGTTGCGCGGCAGCAGGCGGATGCGGTCCTTGCCGATCTTCAGCAACTTGATGGTGATCTCATCATCGATGCGCGCGACCACGATCTGCCCCGAACGCGCCTCACTGGTGCGGTAGACGCCGATCAGGTCGCCTTCAAAAATGCCTTCATCGATCATCGAATCGCCCTGCACTTTCAGCAGGTAGTTAGGCGCGGGCGAGAACAGCGCACGGTCCAGCAGCACATAGTCGTCGGAGCGCAGATCCGCGCCGATCGGCAGGCCAGCGGCGACGCGGCCCAGGATCGGCAGCTGCAGGGCGTTGTCCGGCAACGCGGGCGTCAGCGGCATGTCGAGAGCGTCGTTGGCCGCGTCATGCACCAACCGGATACCCCTGGCCTGCCCCGGCACCCTGCGAATGACGCCGGCCTGTTCAAGCGCTTCGATGTGGTACTGGGCGGCGCGGACGCCCTTGAAGCCCATGGCATGGGCGATCTCGGTCTGCGAGGGCGGCACACCGTCGGCGGCGATGCGCTCGGAGATGAGGGCGAGGATGGCGAGCTGGGTATCGGTGAGTTCCATGGTTAGTAGTATTACTACTAACGCCCTACCGCGTCAACACTTTCGACCTTCGTTGAGGGTGCATGCGGGTGGCATCCGGATGGCGCGGCCACTCAAAGATCGCACTGAATCAAGGCGTCCCGATCAGCGTTTCCAGGCCGCGCAGCGAGGCGGCGACGGTTTGTCGACGCACGGCATCGCGGTCGCCGGCGAAATGAAACAGCTGCGCATGCGCGTAGCCACCGCGGCGCTTCCAGCCGATCCAGACCGTGCCGACGGGTTTATCCGGGGCGCCGCCGCCGGGTCCGGCAATGCCAGTGACTGCGACGGCGATGCTGGCGCCGGCGTGCACCAGCGCACCCGATACCATTTCGATCACCGTCTCGCGGCTGACTGCGCCGTGCACTTCAAGGGTTTCCGGGCGCACGCCCAGCATCGCCTGCTTGGCTTCGTAGCTGTAGGCGACCATCCCGCAATCGAACCAGTCGGACGAGCCGGCGACATCGGTGACGGTTTTGGCGATCCAGCCGCCGGTGCAGCTTTCTGCGGTGACCAACGTGTGGCGCGAGCTGCGGAAACGTGCGCCGAGCTGTTCGGCATGTTCGCGAAGCTCTGCATCGGTAGGAAAACTCATGCTGCGGTCCATGTGCGTGATGACGCTGCCAAGCGCGCCTGTGAACGGCATCATAGCGGCAGACGACGACGGCCCGCGCGAGGCGGGCCGTCTTGTCACTGACCTGGAAACAAGACGCGCTTACTGATGGCCACCCTGGGTGCTGGCGGGTGCGGCAGGTGCCGCTGCAGCGGGCGCGCCTGGAGCAGGCGGTGCGGCAGAACTCGATGGAAACCATGTCGACGGAAACAGATCGCCCGCAATGTGACTCACCGACAGCGGTGATTGGTTGGGCGTACCGGCCGGATAGTAGTTGTGGCAGCCGAAACAGTTGGGGATCTGCGACGTCGCACCCTGCTGGAAGGTCTCCAACGTCATATTGGTCAACTGCAGGGAGCCGCGCTGCATATTGGTGGGGTCGGCAGCGTAATAGGTATTGGTCACCGGCAGATTGCAGTTGTTCAAGGCCGGATCGCAGGACTGCACGCCGCCCTTGGTCCACAGACCGCCGACCATGTGGTAGTTCTGCCACACCGTCATCGGGTTGCTGGCCGGCAATTGGGTGAGCATGCCGGTCGGCCCGACCAACTGTTGGTTGAGCTGTTGGATCGCGGCGAGATTCTCGGCATTGCTGTTGCCGTTGCTGGCGGTGTCGCCCAGCTCATTGCCGTGGGCATAGAGACGACAGATCTCGTCCGGATTCTGCGTGGTGACGGGCGGCGTACCGGTGAAACTGGTGTGCGGGCTGTTGAAGTTGTAGTTGGAGCACTGCGCGCTGATGTTTGGCGAGCCCTGCTTGTTGGTGGCCAGACAGGCGGCGGCATTGGCACTGGTAAACGACCAGCCGGACGCTGGCGCAACGCTGGAGCCGTCGCACAGCGGCGCGTTGGATTTGTGCTCGAAGGTGGACCAGATCATTTCCGGATGGTTCGGGGTCCAGTTCACCAGGTGGAAGCCAACCAGCCCCAACGTGGCCGGAGTGGTGCTGCCCGGCAGCATCGCCTGCATCGTGAAATAATTGGCGTCGGGCGTAGGCAGGATTTTCCATGCAACCTTGATCTCAACGGTGCCTGGCGCGAAGCCACCTTGGGTCGCAGTACATTCGGCCTGCGAGTACCAGATGCTGTAATAAACGATGTTGCCGTTCTGGTCGTACAGCGCGCTGCCGTCGGCTTCTTTTTCTTCGAAATCTTTCGGCTTGATCGTGCGCATCGCCAACAGTTTGGCCGCCGCCGCGCGGCCCGTCATCGCCTGCAGCAGGCATTGGTCGTTATGCTTGCCATCGGCGTTGGGCACATGCAGACGATTGGATTCGAACACACGTTCGCTGTTGGGGTCGGCCGGGTTCGACGGCGACACCTGCGCAAGAAACCACTGCCACGAAAATTGATAGAAATCGCAGAAACTCTCGGCTGTGGCGACATCGCCAGGCATCTGCGGACTGGTGATCCAGCTCTGGTTGGCCTGACAGGTTGCGATGACCGGGGTGGGTGTGACTGCCGGCTTGGGCGTGCTCTGTCCGCTGGTGCCCGAGCCATTGCAGGCGGACAGTATCAAGGTCAGCAACAACGCAGCACTGAAGGCCGGAAGACGCATTGGCCGGTGCGGGAGCATGTGAGCGGAAACTACTGCGAGACGGTGGTGCGAACTATGCACGGACATCGAAATCTCCTTGAACGATTCCTGCTGCAGAAAAAACCAGGGCAACCATGATTCTCAGCGCTTCCCTGGCGCGAAAAAACCTGTGTTTCAGCGCTCTTTCAAAGCAGGCCCCCTTCGAAGACGGGCCTGTCGCAAGCTGGTATCGACGACACAGAGCGCATGCGCATCAGGACGGATCCTGCGCAGCATGACAACGCGTCGATCAATCGCGCTGCAGTGATGATGATCCTGTTCAACAGCGCCTCCCCGCGCTGTTTTTTTTCAATGGTTGCGCAGATCAATTCGGCGCCATGACAGTCAGCAGGAATATGCGCCAGCGAAGCGTCCGTGACAAGCGCCTCAACATGATGTCATACGATCCATATCACCTGCTGCCAAAAACAGAACGGCCCGCACGCGGCGGGCCGTTCGTTACGCAGTGACGTGAAACTCAATAACGGACGCGGAAGGTCACGCCGTAGGTGCGCGGTGCGCCGATAAAGGCATTCCACGTACCGGTCTGCAGCGGCGCATCGATCGCGGTCTGGTAGTACTCGGCATCGGTGATGTTCTGCGACCACAGCTCTACGTTCCAACGCTGGTCGCGCGCACCAATCGTGACGCGGGCGTTAGCCACGGTGTAACCGTCCTGCTGTTTCTGCGGGTCAAGATCGGAGCCCGTGTTGTATTCGGACATGTACTTGGCGCCGATATGGGCACCGACCTTCAGCTTTTCACCAATTCTCCAGTCGTAGCCCACCGAACTGGTGACCGACCACTTCGGCGCAAAACTCGGGCGGCTGCCGGGCAGCAGCGCGAGATCGGTGTCGGGCAGCAGATCATCGCCGTACTTGGTATCTGCATAGGTCAGACCGCTCTGCACCATCCATCCGCCGGTCTGCCACAGCAGTTCGGCATCAAGCCCCTGTGAGGTCACTTTCGGGACCGAACGGACCACGAAGCTCGTACCGAGGAAACTGTTGAGCTGGAAATCGGAGAACTCTTGATGGAACAACGTGGCATTGAGCAGCAGATTGCCGCCCAGCCATGTGGTTTTGGTGCCCAGTTCGAAGCTGTTGACGAACTCGGCCGGGAACGACGTGTCATTGACCGGAACGATACCCGCAGTGCCGCTGGACAGACCGGTGTTCGACTGCACGCGGTCGAGATTGAAGCCGCCGGCCTTGTAGCCGCGCGCGGCCGAGAAATAGGCCATGGCGTGTTCGTTGAAACGGTAGGCCGCCTTGAAGGTGCCCGACCATTCCTTCTCATCGCGTTCCTGATCCGTGCTGCGGCCGTTGTGACGCACGTTGGTCCACGGCAGACAGGCAAAGCCCACCACCGACGGTGCGGCAGCCGATGCCTGCGCAACGGTCAGACCGCGCGCAACCAATGAAGAAACCACCCGTGCCGGATTGCTCAACATGGCAGCGCAGCCCAGGCCGCCGTTGGGGTTGCTGTAGCGCGACGCCAGCTCTTTCTTCTCGCTGGTGTAGCGCAGGCCAAGCGTCAGATCCAACGCATCGGTGGCGTGCCAGGTGTTGTTGGTGAACATACCAAGCGTTTTGGAATTCTGCTCGTAACGATCTTTGGCGGAATGGCCGGCAAACACAGTGCCGAACGGACGGCCCGAAGCCTGCGACAGGAACAGCGGTGCTGTGGGGCTTGCGCCGAGTGCCGGATTGATCCGCGACAGCAGCGCAATCGACAGATAAGGCTCGTAAGCATTGCCGATGCGATAACCCTCGTTGCGACGCAGGTTTTCATCGGCGTAGAAACCGCCAACGAGCCAATCGAACTTGTCGGTAGCGCCGGCCAGACGAATTTCCTGACTGAAGGTATTGAAACGGGTGAAGTTGTCGTCTTCGATCGGGTTGCGATAGAACAGGTCCGCGGTGCTGTAATCGAAGTCGATACCGTTGGTGCTCTGCCACTTGCGCTGCGACGTGATCGAGGTCAGCTTGGCTTCGCCGAACCACGGCGTCTGCCAGTCGACTTGGGCGCTCACGCCCTGGTCTTTGATGAACTGCGCGCTGCTGCGGTTGGCAAAGGCGCGACGGCCGAAAGGATCCGCCACCGGAACAATGCCGGAGTCTGGCGACAGCGCGTCGAGAATCGCAGCAGTCGGGCCGCGGATGATGGTAACGCTGGCGCAGCAGCTCTCGGTACGGTTGCTGAAGTCGCCGGTCAACAGGACGTCCAGCGTGTCGCTGGGCTCAAACAACAGCTGACCGCGGAATGTGTGGAAGTCCTGATTCTGGTCTTCGGTTTCGGTACGCGGGCCGGCGCCTGTGGTGATATCCAGATAGCCGTCGCGCTTGCGCTTGGCGGCATAGAGGCGGAACGCCGCCATATCGTTGAACGAATCGTTGTACGACCCGGAGACGCCGAACATGCCGTAGCTGCCGACGGTCACTTCGGCTTCGGCGCGCTGCTGGTAACTCGGGCGCTTGGTGATCACATTGATCACGCCGGCAGAGGTGTTCTTGCCGAACAGGGTGCCCTGCGGGCCCTTCAAGACTTCGATGCGCTCAAGCTCGCCGAGATCGGTGAAACCAACGCCGTTGCGCGG
>JANOXT010000269.1:0-7049 GCA_031418555.1 Lysobacterales bacterium
TCGATTTCGATGCCCTGCCGGAGCATGCGGACTGGTGGCGGGTCGATGTCGTGGTTTGTGCGCTGGGTACAACCATTCGTCAGGCCGGTTCGCAGGAAGCGTTCAAGCGGGTCGATGTGGACTATGTGCTTGCGACCGCACGACACGCGCGCAGTGCAGGGGCGCGCAGCTTCGCCCTGAACTCGTCGTTGGGTGCAGACCCGGCCGCACGCGGTTTTTATCTGCGCTGCAAGGGCGAAGCGGAGCAGGGCGTTGCGGCGCTCGGCTATCCGTCGCTTACCTTGGTGCGGCCGTCGATCATTGGCGGTGAACGTGAACAGCGCCGGCCGCTGGAACATCTCACCATGCGCGTGTTGCGGTCGGTCGCGCCACTGGTGCCGAAACGCTATCGGGTGGCCGAAGCCAAGGTCATCGCCGCTGCACTGCTGCAGGCGGTGCTTGCGCCTGAACCGGGCTGCAGAACGATTGAATCGGACGCGCTGCAGTCAGCGGACTGACTATTTTCCGGCCGAAAACGGCTCTGAAATTGTTTTCGAGCGACAACCCTAGCAGCAGGGCGCACAATGGCCGACCTCAGTCAGTTGTCCGGAATGCTCATGTCGACCGAAACCCCCTCCCCGCGTTTTGCCGATCTGGGCTTGGCTGAGGGCGTCATGGCGGCAGTGATCGAGGTGGGCTACGAAACCCCGTCGCCGATCCAGGCCGCCACCATTCCCGCGCTGATGGCCGGGCGCGATGTGCTGGGTCAGGCGCAGACCGGCACCGGCAAAACCGCCGCGTTCGCGCTGCCGCTGCTGTCCCGGCTGGATCTGTCGAAAACCAAGCCGCAGGTATTGGTGCTGGCGCCCACGCGCGAACTCGCGATCCAGGTCGCCGAGGCCTTCCAGCGTTATGCCAACAAATTGCCGGGCTTCCACGTGCTGCCGATCTACGGCGGCCAGAGTTACTACCCGCAGCTGCAGGCGCTGAAGCGCGGTGTGCATGTTGTCGTCGGCACGCCGGGCCGTGTGATCGATCATCTCGATCGCGGCACGCTGGATCTGTCCGAACTCAAAGCGCTGGTGCTGGACGAAGCCGACGAAATGCTGCGCATGGGCTTCATCGACGATGTCGAAACCGTGCTGAAGAAAGTGCCGGAACAGCGCCAGGTCGCACTGTTCTCCGCGACCATGCCCAGCCAGATCCGCCGCATCGCCCAGACCTATCTGCGCGATCCTGCCGAAGTCACCATCGCTGCGAAAACCACCACGGCGACCAATATCCGCCAGCGCTTCTGGTTCGTCAGCGGCATGCACAAGCTTGATGCGCTGACCCGCATCCTCGAAGCCGAACCTTACGACGCGATGCTGGTATTCGCGCGCACCAAGCTGGGCACCGATGAGCTGGCCGAGAAGCTGCAGGCGCGCGGCCTCGCCGCCGCTGCGATCAACGGCGACGTGCAGCAGGCGCAGCGCGAGAAGACCATCCAGAATCTGAAGGACGGCAAGATCGATATTCTGGTGGCCACCGATGTGGCTGCGCGCGGGCTCGACGTCGAGCGCATCAGCCACGTGCTGAACTACGACATTCCCTACGATACCGAAAGTTACGTGCATCGCATCGGCCGCACCGGCCGCGCCGGGCGCAGCGGCGATGCGATCCTGTTCGTCAGTCCGCGCGAGAAGAACATGCTGCGCGCGATCGAACGCGCCACCCGTCAGCCGATCGAGGAAATGCAGCTGCCGACCGTAGAGACCGTCAACGACGCCCGCGTGACCCGGTTTCTGGCGCGCATTACCGAAACGCTTGCGCAGGATCAGAGCAGCGGCGGCGATATCGGCCTGTACCGCGAGTTGGTCGAACGCTACGAACGCGAACAGAACGTGCCGGCGATCGAAGTCGCTGCGGCGCTCGCGAAACTCTTGCAGGGCGATACGCCACTGCTGCTGGCCCCGGACCGCAAGCAGCCGCCGTTCGCGCAGCAGCGCGAGTATGCCGAGCGCGCGCAGCGTGCAGACCGCGGTAGCGATCGCGGCAACGACCGTGGTGGCGAACGCAATGATCGAAACGACCGCGGCGATCATCGCGGCGAGCGCGCCGACCGTCCGCAGCGCGAGCCGCGACCGGGCCAGGAGCGCCGCGAGTTCGCGCCGAAGAAAGATTTCGCGCCGCGTTCGGCGCCCGAACCGGGCATGGAGACGTATCGCATCGAAGTGGGTCACATGCACGGCGTGAAGCCGGGCAATATCGTCGGCGCGATCGCCAATGAAGCCGAACTCGACAGCAAATACATCGGCCGCATCGACATCCACGACGACCATTCGATTCTGGATCTGCCCGAAGGCATGCCCAAGCCGCTGCTGATGCACTTGAAGAAAGTGCGCGTCTCCGGCCAACCGCTGCGCCTGCAGCGGCTCGATGAAGTCGGCGGCTCGGGACACGGCGCTGCGGCCCATGGCACCGTTGCAAACGAAAGCGGCGACTACGCATCCAAGCCGCGCAGCTTCAGGCCTCATGGCGACACACCGCATGCGTCGCGCCCGAATTTTGCCAAGCCACAGGGCGTCAAGCCTGCATCCAAACCGCATCGCAAAGGCCCGCCTTCAGGCGACCGTCCAAAGCCGAAAGCGTGACCACGCACAACCTGACGTGACCCGAGTCGCACCATACGCCGGCGCACGCATTGCGGCGCCGGTCTGGGGCCCCCACAATTGGGTCTGAATCCAGGAGTCGACAGCATGACCGAGACCGCGACTGCAGTGTCCGCCGACAAACTGCGTGCCTCGCAACTGCGACAGCGCTGCGCGCAGTTCGCCGAGCCCGTTGCGAGCCGTGCCGTGTGGCAACTCGTCAACACACTCGTGCCGTTCGCCGCGCTGTGGTCGCTGATGGTCTGGAGCGTCGTCGACGGCTGGAGCTATCTGTGGACGCTGCTGCTTGCGCTGCCCACCGCCGGTCTTTACGTGCGCACATTCATCATCCAGCACGACTGCGGCCACGGGTCGTTTTTTGCCAGCCAGCGCGCCAACGATCTGGTCGGTCGCTGTCTTGGCGTGATCACGCTGTTTCCCTACGGATACTGGAAAAAAACCCACGCCATCCATCACGGCACTTCGGGCAACCTCGACCGCCGCGAAGTGGGCGACATCGAAACCCTGACCGTTGCCGAATATCAGCAGCTCTCGCGCTTCGGCCGGTTCTGCTATCGCTTCTACCGCAGCACGCCGGTTCTACTGGGCATCGGCCCGATGTATCAGTTCGTGATCAAGCACCGCTTCCCCTTCGACATGCCGTTCATGTGGAAGAAGGAATGGATGAGCGTGCTGCTCAACAACCTCATGCTGGCGGTTGTCTTCGTCGCCATGTGGTGGGCGGTCGGCTGGCATATCGCCCTGCTGGTGCATCTGCCGGTCGTGCTGATCGCCGGCGCGGCCGGCGTGTGGCTGTTCTATGTCCAGCACACCTTCGAGGGCGCTTACTGGGCGCGGGGCGAGCAGTGGAGTTCGCTGGACTCCGCGGTCCACGGCAGCTCCTTCTACGATTTGCCGCGGGTGGTGCACTGGTTTACCGGCAACATCGCCTATCACCATATCCACCATCTCACCACGCGCATCCCCAATTACCGCCTGCGCGAAGCCTTCGAATCCAGTCCCGTTCTGCAGGAGGCCAAGCGCCTGACCTTCTGGTCCAGCCTGCGTTGCGCACGGCTGAAACTCTGGGACGAAGAACTTCAGCAATTGGTGGGCTTTCCCAAGCGCGCACGGGCCTGACGCCGGCACGCTTGTTCTCGACGAGGGCATCGTGATGGCATGCATGCGCGGCGACATCGCACTACGCGCATGATCATCCCGAAATACTGGGCCGAAGCCCGTCTGCAGCATCGCGACCGCAAGCGTCAGGTGACTGTGCGCAGGTTTGGATGGTCGGATATCGGCGAGTTCGAAGCGCAGACGCATGCGGATGCGCGCGTACGCGAAGCGTTCGATCGCGCGATGGCGGGCGAAACGCTGCTGCGGCGCGAGCGCCGGGTGGCCTACAACGGCGCGGATGGTGTGCCGATCCGCGAGGAGATCGTGGACCGCGCTGGCGATACCGTCATCACCCGCAACGGTTACGGCGCGCTGTGTCTGAACACGCCGAATGTGCTGTTCGCGGATATCGACTTCGACAAAAAGCGCGGCTGCGCGTTTACTGTGTGGTCGATGGTGGCAACAGCGATCATGATCTTCGTGGTGCTGTGGTCGATACCGCAGACAGTACCGTTGGCGCTGGTTCTTGCGCCTGTGATCGGCGGTTTGATTCTGGGGCCCGGACTGGCCTATGCATTGGATCGCAGTTGGATTGTGCTGTGGGGCGGGGACGAGCGTTATGCGCGGCGCAGGGTCGCCGGTTTTCTGCGCAAGCATTCCGATTGGCGTGTACGTGTGTATCGCACGCCTGCCGGCCTGCGCCTGCTCGCGCTGCATCGGCTGTTTGATCCGCGCGAACCTGAAGTGGCGGCCTGTTTCCATGCCCTTGGCGTCGACCCGACGTATGCGCAGATGTGTTTCAAGCAAAATTGTTTCCGCGCGCGGATCAGCCCCAAGCCATGGCGCATTGGGCTGCCCCGTCTGCGTGCGCCGTACGCCGCTGCATGGCGGCCCGAGCATTCGGATTTGCCGGCGCGTCGTCTGTGGATCGATGTCTATGAGCGTGAGGCGGAGGGCTATGCCTCGTGCCGATTCACTGAAAGCTTGGGGACCGGGCGGACAGACCCCAGCGCCGAGGCGGTACAGCTGCTGCACGATATGTTTTGCCGGGCCGATCAGGGCATGAAAATCGCCTGAGCCTGTGACCGTTGGTCGGATGGGGCGAAAGTCGCATAGAAATAATTCTATATTTCTGGAAATATAGAATAATGGATCACAGCGCCACACTTTCAGCACTCAAAGCCCTCAGTCAGGAGCACCGACTACATGCTTTTCGCGCATTGGTGGCTGCTGGCGACGCGGGCTTGGCGGTCGGCGCATTGCGCGAGATCGTCGGCGTGCCACCGGCCACGCTCACTGCGCATCTCAATGTGCTGCGCAATGCCGGGCTGGTATTGGACCAGCGCGAGGGGCGCGTGATCCGGGTCCGCGCCGACTATGCGCGGATGACCGCGCTGCTGGGTTATCTCACCGAAAACTGCTGCGCCGGCTCGCAGACCCACTGCGACCCTCCCACTTCCTGTTGCTGAGGAGTTACCGATGAAACGCTTCCATGTACATGTATCCGTTCGCGATATCGATGACAGCGTGAGTTTCTATTCGACGCTGTTCGCGGCTGCGCCCAGCATCCACGAACGCGACTACGCGAAATGGATGCTCGACGACCCGCGCGTGAATTTCGCGATTTCCACCCGCAGCGGCGCGCCGGGCATCGACCACCTCGGTATTCAGGCAGAAAATGCCGAAGAATTCGCAGAACTCGGTGCGCGTCTCGATGCCGCCGGCCAAGCGGTGGTGCCGGAAGCCGGCGCCGAATGCTGCCACGCGCGTTCGGACAAGTTCTGGAGCGAAGACCCGCAAGGGACGCGTTGGGAAGCCTTCCACACCGTGGGCAGAGTGGCGACTTATCACGGCGCCAACGAAAGCTGCGAACTCAGCTCAGCGCGCGGCGTCGATCTGAAAGCGCTCAGCGGTCAACCGCTTGTCAAGGCAGATGGTGCTGCAGATGCTGCGTGCTGCGGTCCGGTGCGCCAGGCGGTGAAGAAAGCCGGCTGCGCCATCGCCGGCTGCGGCGATGCGCGACATTGAGGACAGACTGATGAACCAACGCATCTACAACATCCTCGTGCTGTGCACCGGCAACTCCGCGCGCAGCGTCATGGCCGAAGCGCTGCTCAATGTGCTCGGGAAAGGCCGTTTTCGCGCCTACAGCGCGGGGAGCCAGCCGAGCGGGAAAGTGCAGCCGATGGCGGCGGAACTCGCGGCGAATCTCGGTTACGACACCGCGCAGCTGCGCAGCAAATCGTGGGACGAGTTCGCTGCGGCCGGTGCGCCGCAGATGGATCTGGTCATTACCGTCTGCGACAACGCTGCCGGCGAAACCTGCCCCGTGTGGTTCGGCGCACCGATGGTGGCGCACTGGGGCGTCGACGACCCGGCCGCCGTGGAAGGCGACGAGGACAGGCGGCGTCGCGCCTACACGAAAGCGTTCGCGGAATTGCGGCGCCGCACGGAACTGCTGGTCGCACTGCCGATCGAGACCCTCGATCGCCTCGTCGTCGAACAGAAGATCCGCGAGATCGGGAAGATCGACGCATGAGTGGATCGGTCGGAAGCGCGCCGCGTGCGTTGTTGGCGGAATTTCTGGGAACGCTGCTGTTGCTGGCGATCGTTGTCGGCAGCGGCATCATGGGCGAGCGGCTGGCCGACGGAAACGCCGCAGTTGCTTTGCTCGCGAACGCGGCTGCGACCGCGGGCGGTCTGTACGTGCTTGTCCTGCTGTTCGGGCCGCTGTCCGGCGCGCATTTCAATCCGGCCGTGACGCTGGTGATGCGCATGACAGGCGAGCGCCTGCCGGCACCCGTATTCGCTTATGTCGCGGTGCAGACCATCGCCGCCATCGCAGGCGTGTGTGTCGCGCATGCCATGTTCGCCGAACCGCTGTGGCAACCCGGCGATCACATCCGCACCGGCATGGCGCAGTGGTTCAGCGAAGGGGTGGCGACGTTCGGGCTGTTGCTGACGATTCTGCTCGGTGCGCGCCACCGCCCGCAGGCGATCCCCGCGCTGGTCGCCGCCTATATTTTCGCCGCGTACTGGTTCACCGCCAGCACCTCGTTCGCCAATCCGGCAGTGACGCTGGCGCGCGCGTTCACGCAGACTTTCGCGGGGATTCGTTTTGCCGACGTTGGCGGCTTCGTGATTGCGCAGATGATCGGTGCGTTCGCCGCATGGGGCGTGACAAGGGCGTTGCTGCAATCAAGCGCAAGCGGCAAGACTTGAGTCTGATTTTCCTTGAAGGGAACACTGGATTGTCTGAAATATCCCCAAAGTAGGCTGGGCTGAAAGCGTCAAGTAGGCTGGGCTGAAAAGCCCAGCATC
>JANOXT010000270.1:0-1797 GCA_031418555.1 Lysobacterales bacterium
TGGCCAAGCACGAGCAAGAGCCGGGCGAGGCCCCACCGCTGGGTATCATCCTGTGCAGCGGCAAGAAGTCCGAACAGATTGAACTGCTGGAACTGGACCAGACCGGGATCCACGTCGCCGAATACCTCACTGCTTTGCCGCCGAAAGCCTTGCTGCAGCAGAAATTGCACGATGCCATCGCGCGATCGCGTGCGCGGCTGGAGCAACGCGATGAAACTGTGGATAGAGAGGATCGTGGTTGATGGATGCACATAGGATGCAACCGACACCGAAACCAAGCGGCTGGTGCCGCTGAAGCGGATGTATTGGCCGGCATAACCAGAAATACCTACAAGAAGAGTCCGCATGACCCAAGACACACACCGCCAGATCGCCAACGACATCTGGAGTATCTGCAACCTCCTGCGCGGCCCGTACAAGCGCAACGAATACCGCAAGGTGATTCTGCCGCTGACGGTGCTGCGGCGCTTCGATTGCCTGCTGGCACCTACCAAGCAAAAAGCGCTTGGCACGCACGAGCGTTTCAAAGAAAAGCCCGATGCCGTGATCCGCAAGAAGATGCAGGACGCCACCGGTTACCCGTTTTACAACCTGTCCAAGTTGGAATTCGCGCCGTCCGCAAAAGGCCGCAATTCGCTTTTGGACGATCCCAGCCATCTTGCGCAGCATCTCAACCGATACATCAAAGACTATTCACCGAACGTCCGCACCATCTTCGATCGCTTCAAGTTCGGCGAGCAGATCGCGCACATGGCGTCGAAGAACATTCTGTATGAGGTGGTGAAGAAATTCGCCACCTTCGATCTGAGCTTCTCGCAGCTTGATCCGGATCAGGCCGCGATGCAGATGGGCTATGTCTTCGAGGAACTGATCCGCATCGGTGCCGAGCAGTCCAACGAAGAGGCGGGGGAGCACTTCACCCCGCGCGAAGTGATCCGGCTGATGGTTGATCTGCTGCTGCAGCCCGAACGCGGTCTGCGCCGGGGGCATGTGGTCAAGACCATCTACGACCCCGCCTGCGGCACTGGCGGCATGCTGTCGGTGGCCGAGCACTACATCCGCGAATTGAATCGCGATGCCCAGCCTGTTCTCTATGGGCAGGACTGGAACGACGAGGCCTGGGCGGTCTGCTGCGCCGACATGCTCATCAAAGGCCAGGACGCCAACAACATCGCGCGTGAGGACACCTTCACCAAGGATGCACACGCCCGTACCAGCGACGGCGCCAAGCAGACCTTCGATTACATGCTCGCCAATCCGCCGTTCGGTGTTGAGTGGAAGCAGCAGCAGCGCGAGATCCAGAAAGAACACGACGACCTCGGCTTCAGCGGCCGTTTCGGTGCCGGCACACCGCGTATCAACGACGGCGCGCTGCTGTTCCTGCAGCACATGATCGACAAGATGCAGGCGCCGCCGCCGAAGGGCGACGGCAGCCGTATCGCCATCGTCTTCAACGGCTCGCCGCTGTTCACCGGCGATGCCGGCAGCGGCGAGTCCGAGATACGCCGCTGGATTATTGAAAACGACTGGCTGGAAACCATCGTCGCGCTGCCCGAACAGCTGTTCTACAACACCGGCATCAGCACCTATCTGTGGATCCTCAGCAACCGCAAGACCAAGCCGCGCAGGGGCAAGGTGCAGTTGATCGACGCGCGCCAGCACTGGGTGCCGATGGAGAAGAGTCTGGGCAACAAGCGCCGGCGCATCGGCGACACCCGAGATAAAACAAAGGATCCCGATCACATCGGCGATATCGTCCGCCTGCATGGCGATGGCGAACACGGCGCCGTGCGCTGG
>JANOXT010000271.1:0-6736 GCA_031418555.1 Lysobacterales bacterium
CGATCCCCAGCTCGGCGAGCGGGCAGTTCAGCCCCAGATAGACCTGGAAGCCCGAGATCGACAATTTCAGCTCGCGCAGCTTCGCCAGGTACTTCGGCTGGAAATGCGTTTCCCCCGCGAGCGCCACCACCGCATGCGGACTGATGTTGGAGATGACGTTCTTCGCGCGGATCGTGCCGGACCTGCGCGTGACCACGCCGCCGACACGCCCGCGCTCGACCAGGATCTGCTTCACCCCGGACGCCAGTTCCACGCGCCCGCCGTGCTGTTCGATCACCTCGACCAGCGCGTCCGACAGGGCCTGCGAGCCGCCCTTGATCGAATAGCCGCCGTTCTGCAGGTAGTCGATGAATGGATAGGAGAAATAGCCGAACGCGAGGTCCTTCGCCGGCAGGCCGTAGTAGCTCCACTGCGCCGACAGCACTTCCTTGAGCCGCTCGTTGCGGGTGAACCGGGAGAAGTAGTGGTCGACGGTCTCGTGCCCGTACTTGAGCACGCGCGGATAGATGAACGGCGTCGACAGAAAACGTAGCCAGAAGGGGCGCTCGTGGTAAAGGAAGCCGCAGAGGTCGCGATAGTTGCGCTGCGATTCGGCGAACAGGCGATCGATGTTCTCCACCTCGTCCGGGAAGCACCGGTACAGCTCGCGCTTGTAGCCCTCCAGGTCGCGGTGCCCGACGGTGATATCGACGTCCTGCGATCGATAACGGTAGAGCGTGGGGTGATGGAGGAACTCCACCTTGTCCGCGACGCCGGACTGCTCGATGACCTTAAAGGACTCGGCGCCGCGCACCATCCCGTCGAAGGAGTGCAGCGAGACGTCGAAGGTGAAGTCCTTGCGCTTGAAGTTCGTGGCGTATCCGCCCGGGACATTGTGCTTGTCCACCACCAGCACTCTGCGCCCGCGCTGGGCCATGATGCTGGCGGCCGACAGCGCGCCCAGGCCTGCGCCGACGAAGACCGCATCGTACTGTTCGCTCATTGCATCGCTCCTGCACGCATGGTCGTCGTTTGAACCGTTCATGCCGTGAGGCCGCCGTCGATGACGAAGGTCTGGCCGGTGATGTAACCGGCATTCGGCGAAAGCAGGAAGCTGGCCAGGGCCGCGACTTCGCGCACTTCACCCAGGCGCTTGAGCGGGATGCCGTCGGTGATCGACTTGCGGATCGCAGAGTCGATCTGGTCGACCATCTCGGTCGCGATGAAGCCGGGCGCGATGGCGTTAACGGTGATCTTGAACCGGGCAAGCTCGACCGCCATGGTCCGCGTGATGCCGATCATCGCCGCCTTGGTCGCGGCATAGCTGACCTGCCCCTTGTTGCCCTTGAGCCCGGTCACCGACGACATGTGCAGAATCCTGCCCGAGCGCGTCGAGGCCATCGCCGGGGTCAGGCAGGTGCTGAAGTAGATCGCCGAATCGAGATTGGTCGAGATCACGTTGCGATAGCGATCGACGTCGAAGTTGAACATCAGCTGGTCGCCAGTGATGCCCATGTTATTGACCAGCGCGTGCGGCTCGCCGAAGGTGTCGACCATCTGCGCGCACGCGCGCTCGACCGAGGCGTGGTCGCGGCCGTCGCAGGCGAAGCCCTGCGCCTTGCCGCCCGTCGCGGCGATGTCCTGCTCCAGCCGGTTCGCGGCTTCAGCCGAGGACTGGTAGGTGAAAGCCACCGTATAGCCTTCCGCAGCCAGCGCTGTCACCAGCCCCTTGCCGATGCCGCGACTGCCGCCCGTCACCAGCACCCATTTCTTCTCGATTGCGTTGCCTGCTTCCATTGCCGATGTCCTGATCGTTCTGTCCTGATGGTCCTGCCTCTGTCCCGCGGCCCCCTGCCGCGGGACGCCTGCAGGGGGTCACGTCATTTGCGCGGCGCCCTGCCGGTCCTGTTCGACGCGTGCGTAGAAATCGAGGATCGTCTCGAAATAGCGAACACGATGCTTCTTGTGCCCTTCCAGGTGCCTGCACCCCTCGAACGCGATCGTCTGCATGCCCTGGCATTGCCCCGCGAGCGAACGCACGCTGTCGGCGGGGATGTATCGGTCGTCGAGACCGTGGAGATAGGCGATCGGCAGGCCGCGCACGTGGCGCAGCGACGCATCGATCGCGCATGTGCCGGTCGGCACGGCGAACCGGCTTCCGCTGATCCAGTGCATTGCATGGCGCAGCATGCCGCGCGTGAAATAGCTGCGCACTGTCACCGGCACGCTGTCGAGCACGGCGGATGCAAACGGACTGGCGTCTCGCGCGAGGGCATGCGACAGGTGGTAGCCGCCGAACGAACAACCGAGCAGGTGGATCGGCAACTCCGGGAAATCCTTGCCCACACGGCGCGCGATCGACAGCACGTCATCCGCGAACGCATGGCCATCGATGGTGCTTCGGCCGAATCCCTTGAAGTTGAAGACCACCACGTGATAATCGTGGGCGACGAGTTCGCTGTCGATCCTGTTCTCGAAGAAGTAGTGCATGCCGTACTTGAGGAACGGGTGGCACAGTATCACGACCCCGCGAGGCCGCTGTGCGGACGTCCGCAGGATCGCGCCCTCCAGCCGGCTGCCGTCCGCTCCTTGTACGACGAAGGCATCCGCATGCGGTGGCAGGTCCTGCTTCCAGCCCTGGACATGGCGGAACATCACCCGGATGAACAGCTTGGAGATGGCGACGCCGAACGCCGAAGTCGAGTGATCGGGAGTGTTCATGCCTTTTTCCATTGCCTAGCCTTCATCTCGGCATAGCCGAATGCCGCTTCGTAGCTGGGCCCTGCGACCCATGCGCTGAGAAAATGCACGCCTTCCACCGGGAATCCGTGGTGGAAGACATGACCCCTGAGATCGGTCCCCACCATCGCGCCATAGCCCGAGCCATCGGTGTTGTTGGTGAATCGCACATAGGTATGCGGCGTCGCCACTTCGGTGTGCACCACATGGCCGCGCAGCCCCGGCACGTCCGAGAACAGGCGATCGATCATCGCGTCGCAGGCGCGCGCCTTCTTCGCCCGGTACTCCGGGGTTCGGCGCTGCGGCCAATGCGCGATGGTGTCCAGCACGTTCAGGCAGACCACTTTTCCGCCGTCCGGATCGAGCGCGTGGTAGTTGGTCACTTCCATCGGCGAACAGCGCCAGAAGGCATGCTCGGACTCGGCATCCGGAAATCCGGCACGCTCGGCGGCGATGCGCAGGTCGCTGGAATCGCCGGGCATGTCCCCGAACAGCATCGACTCGGTGTGCGACAGCCCCAGTTCCGCCGGCGCAAGATCCGTCACCAGGTACACGGTCGTCGTCGAGCGCGCCGGCTTCAGCGCGGCGAGCTTCTCGACGGTCGGACCAAGGTCGACGTCCTTCTCGAACAGATTGCGCACCGCGTAATGCGGCGACGCATTGATGTACACCTGGTCGGCCTTGAACGTGCCGCGATTGGTGCGGACGCCGCATGTGCGCCCGCCCTCACCGGTCAGCACGGATTCGACGCGCGCACCGAGCAAGAGGCGCCCCCCGGCATCGACCACCCGCTGCGCCAGCAGGTTCGACAGCCGCTGCGACGAACCTGTCACGTAGGCATTGCCGCGGTTGAGCGTGGCGTACACCACGTGAAGGTAGTAAAGATAGCCTAGGTCTTCCGGGTAACCGCCGACGTAGATGCCCGGCGCCGCCAGCATCTCGATGAGGTAGGGGTCGTCGAACAGTTCGCGCAGCGCCTCGCGCACGGTCTTGTGCTTGAGGTTGCGATGCGCGTAGCGCAACTGCGTCATGTCCGGCTCGAAACTGCCTTCGAGCATTTGGAACTGGTAGTAGCCGTTGCGGCCGTGGGTGCGCACCTGCTCGAAGAAGGTCGCGATGCCGCCGGTTTGGTGCGGGAAGCGCGACAGCAACAGGGCTTCGACCTTGTCGGCATTGTTCGGCAGGGCCATCGCCTCGCCGCCGTGGTACGCACAATAATAATCGTCCGGATAGACCAGGCCCAGCGAATCCCCTAGGCCTAGGTCTCGGAGGATGCGGATGAGATTGCCGCCTTCGTTCATACCGCTCAGCTTGTGCAGGCTGCAGTCGAAGGTGGCATCCACGCGCGAACGCGCGAACGTCGAGGCGTAGCCGCCCGCGACGATGTGCTTGTCGATCAGCAGCAACCGCACGCCGGGATGCCGCTGCACCAGCATGGCCGCGCAGGCCAGGCTGGTGATCCCGGCACCGACGAAAATGGCGTCCCAACGCTCCTCGCTCATCAGCGCAGCTTCAGCTTGTCGACCCAGGCGTACATTTCGGCGAAGCGCTTCGCGTTCAGGCGAGCATTGTGCTCGGAACGCCAGACCTGCTCGATCTTGTCCATCTCATCGGGCTGGATCGGGAATGCGAACGACGTGTGCAGCGCGACTTCCGGGTTATAGGTGAACATGTCGATCAGGCTCGGGAAGATCCGACGGGACATCGCGCGCACCTGTTCGGCTTCCTCCTCGCTGGCGTTGTCGAAGAATGATTCACTGATCCAGCGGCCGAAGGCGATATGCCGCGCCTCGTCGAAGTGATGCTCGCGGAACATCGTGCGGGTCATCGGTTCCACGGCCTCGCCCTGCGAGGTATGCATCGCGCTCAGCTCGGCCACCCACTCCATGAGCAGGGTGAACAGCACGCCCACGGCCGGCGGCATCTTCGGCAGCGTTTCGGTCAGCAGCTCGTACAGGCCGGCGGGCGGGGCGAACATCTTCAGACCGGCCTTGTCCATGAACCGCTTGAAGGTCAGGGTATGCACGATCTCCTCCTTCGAGAAGACCATCAGGTATTCCTGCAGCTCCGGCGAGATCCGGTCGTGGAACTTCGTGATGTAACCCATGTACAGCGGCGGAAGCGTCTGCTCCAGCCAGATGAACATCGAGATGTCGCGCGCGGTCTCGATCCAGGCCAGTTCCCGCTGCTGTTCTGCGGTAAGCGCGTCGAAGTACGGGGTGCCCTTGATCCAGATGTGCTCCGGATCCTTGGGAAAGAGACTGAGGTCGACGTCCTGGTCCCACGGCAGCACCGTGGCATGGTCCATCGTGCGCTGATGCGAAGTCTGGCTCAGTTTCCTGACCTTCTCGACCCTCGATTCAGCAATGGTGAGCACGCTCGTGGCCTGCATGGCATTTCTTCCTTTCGTTGCGGTTCGTGGGATGGATGTCGGCGCGGCGCGATCAGGCCGGCACCGCTTCCGCGTCCTTGGTTTCGACGACGTATTCGCAGAGGTGGCGCAGCGTGGCGATCTTGCGGCCGGCAAACGACTGCGGGTCCAGGGCAACCCCGATCTTCTTCTTCACGACCAGCTGCAGCTCGACGAAATCAAGACTGTCCAGCGCCAGGGAGTCGATCATGGTATCGAGGGTCACGCCATCCTCGTCGACATCCTTCAGCTCGAGGATCAGGTCGCTGACCACCTTGAACACATTCTCAACATTACTCATGGCTTGTCATCCTCAATGGATTGGAGTTTCTTCACCATCAGCCCGAGGGTGATGGTCATGACATGGCGATCCTGCAAGTGGACGCCGAGGTCCAGCGTGCCGACGGCTTCGCCGGGACTTTCGATCAGATCGATGTTGTCGACCTGGTAATGGATCGACGGCAGCAGATCGCCCATGGCGTGCAGCGAAGCGCAGAAGGCGATCTGGTGGCTGGTCTGGACCAGCAGATGAGAGGTCAGCGACTCGATGCGCTCCAGCCGCTGCGCCAGGCGCAACCCGGGCCCGAGTCGATCGAAGACCTCGCCGATACGGTGCCGGATGAAGTCGCCGAACACCATCGCGTCGAGCGCGACCCAGTCGTCGCAGCCCTCGCCCAGTCCGGCACGAAACCGCTGCAGCCAGGCATCGGCCTCTTCGGACGGCAGTGCATGGCGGCCTGCATCGGACGCCCAGACCGGAGGATCGATCCGGCGCACATTGCCGATAACGTGGTCGGCGGCGCCGGTTTCCGGCACCAGCTTGAACGTGACGCGGCCATTGCGATCACTGGTGGACAGCGCCACGGGCGCATCGCGCAGCACCGGAGCCTTCAGCAGCGCCTTGAACTGTACCCAGCCCTCGCCCGAGGCGCTGCGGCCGAGGTGTTGCTTGATCGGCAGGAGGGCCAGCATCCCGTGCACGACGACGTCAGCGGCATCCATCCGGCGCGCGGCCTCCCGATCGAAATGGATCGGGTTGCGGTCGCCGGACAATGCGGCCCACGCTTCGATGTCCCCTGCGTCGAACTGCATCTGCATGATCAGTTCACCCTGCGGATCATCACGCCCGCGTTGGCGCCGCCGAAGCCGAAGCTCAGGTTGAGCACATTGTCCAAGCGCTGGTCCAGGAGATGCACGTTCGGCACGTAGTTCAGGTCGCAATCGGGGTCGGCCTCGTCCATGTGGATGGTGGCCGGAACCACGCCGTGCTCGATCGCCTTCAGGCAGAACACCGCCTCCAGCGAGCCGGCGGCGCCGATGAGGTGCCCGGTGTAGGACTTGGTGCTCGACATCGGGATGCCGTAGGCCGCGTCGCCCAGAGCTTCCTTGATGGCATTGGTCTCGTTGACGTCGTTGAGCGGCGTTGACGTGCCATGCAGGTTGATGTAATCGATGTTCTCAGCCGCCACGTCGGCCTGGCTGCAGACCTCGCGGATCACGCGCACGCGCGCTTGCATGTCGTCCGCCGGGGCCGTCATGTCGTAGGCGTCGGAATAGTTGGCGTAGCCGGTGATCTCGCCGAGGATCCGCGCGCCTCGCGCGCGGGCC
>JANOXT010000272.1:0-5164 GCA_031418555.1 Lysobacterales bacterium
GACAAGATTCCGGCTGAATGAGTCGCCAAGGATAGGCTGGAACGGGAGTATTCGCATATGTCATGCGCAGGCGATCCAGCAGCAGCGTGCGCCTGCATGGCCGGCGAGCTGCTCTTCTGGGAGCGGCGGGAGCCGCGATCAGGATGCGCCTGTCATCTCAAACAGCTGCGAAGCAGGTTGAGAGCGCTGCCGCCCTTATGTTGAATCAACCTGTAAAGAAGGTTCCTGCTCTGGTTGAGCCCTTGTCGGGAACGGTAACGCTTTCAGCTTACCGCTCCCGTATCGCGGCCGCCGCCGCTCCCACAAAAGCAGCGCATGTCTCACGCCAATCGCTCACGCCCGCAATACACATTCATCCGCGCGTCGCGCGCAAACGCGATCAAGGTAATGCCGGCCGCTTCGGCCTGACGGATCGCCAGATCGGTCGGCGCCGACATCGCCGCGATAACAGCGATGCCCGCGTTCGCGGCCTTGTGCACGATTTCATACGACGCGCGCGACGTGATGGCCAGAAAGCCGCTGTCCGGGTCGGTGGACGGCGTCGCGCGCAGCATCGCACCGACCAGTTTGTCCAGCGCATTGTGTCGACCGACATCCTCGCGGACGAGTGCGCTCCGGGCGTGCATGAAGCCCGCAGCATGCACGCCGCCGCTGCGTGCGTTCAGAGGCTGATGCTGCGCCAGTTGCGCCAGTCCTGCATGGATCTGTCCGGCAGACAGGCGCGGCCCATCGCCGACATGACGCGCAGGCTGCAGTGCGGACTGCAGACTTGATACGCCGCACAGCCCGCAGCCGCTGCGGCCTTCCAGCGTGCGCTGACGGTGTTCGATCGCGTCGAAGCGCGACTGCGGGATCGCCGCATGCAGCGCGATGCCGTGTTCGCCATGGACGATATCGACCAGCGAAAATTCATCCGCACCGGCGACGATGCCTTCGCAGACCGCGAACCCAAGCGCGAAATCTTCCAGATCCGCGGGCGTCGTCATCATCACCGCGAACGACAGACCGTTGTAGACCAGGGCGACCGGAATTTCCTCGATCACCCATTCGTCGCGCAGCGTGCCCCCGCCATCCGCCAGATGCAGCGCCTCGCGTGGGCGCAGACCGGTGCTCATGCCGTTAGCCCGCACAGCGCGCGGCCACGTCCGGTCAGGCGCAACAATACGCGCCCATCGTCGCGATGCTGCCGCACCAGGTCCAGACCGTCGAAGCGCGGATCGTCGCCCAGCGCGACCAGCAGACGCTGCAGTTCGCTTGCGCTCAGCGACAGGCGTTTCGCTGCGCGGGGCAACGACATGTCTTCATTGCGCGCAAGCAGCTGCAGCAGCGCAAGTGCTGCGTCTTCACTCATGGCGTATCGGTGTCCGCTGCGCGGCGGAGGTACACCGGTATCGATTTCGAAGCCGGCGTACGCGCACGTTCAGCATGGCTGCCCAAGGGCACCAGCGCATTGGTTTCCGGAAAATAGCTGGCAAGGCAACCTGCGGGAATATCGTATTCGACCAGCCTGAATTCATGCGCGACGCGCTCGCCGTCGTTCCATACCGAGACCAGGTCGACGGTGTCGCCATCGTCGAATCCCAGCGCATCCAGATCGCTGCGCGAGATGAAGCACACCCGGCGCAGCCCATGCACGCCGCGATAGCGGTCGTTGCCGCTGTAGACGGTGGTGTTGTACTGATCGTGCGAGCGGATGGTCATCAGCTGCAGAAGCAGCTCCTCATCCGCCCTTCGGGCACCTACTCCCCGCGTGCGGGGAGTAGGGAGAACATGAGCCGCATTCACGCTTCCATCACCCAGACTTCCATCGTCCACGTTTGCTGCGTTCGCCGTTTCTTCTCCCCGCCTGCGGGGAAAAGGTGCCCGAAGGGCGGTTGAGGGGCGCTCTTCCACCAGCGGGTGCGCAAAAAACCGCGCCTTGCCCAACGATGTCGGAAACACCCGGTCGCGCGCCGGATGATGCAGATGGAAACCGCCAGGATGACGGACGCGGGCGTTGAAATTCTCGAAACCGGGAATCACTTTCGCGATGTGCTCGCGGATGCGGTCGTAATCCTCGATCAGCGCCAGCCATGGGATTGCGCTTTGCGGCAGCGTCGCCGCCGCCAGCCGCGCGACGATCGCAGGCTCGGACAACAGATGTTCCGAAGCCGGCGCGTTCATGCCCGACGACAGATGCACCATGCTCATCGAATCCTCGACGGTCACTGCTTGCGGTCCGCTGGCCTGCACGTCGATCTCGGTGCGGCCGAGGCAGGGCAGGATCAACGCCTCGCGGCCGTGCACGATGTGCGAACGATTGAGTTTGGTGCTGACCTGCACCGTGAGCGTGCAGCTGCGCAGTGCGGCGTGGGTGACATCGGAATCCGGCGTTGCGGCGGCGAAATTTCCGCCCATCGCGAAGAACACCTTGGCTTGGCCGTCGCGCACCGCCTCGATGGCAGCGATGGTATCGAAGCCGTGCGCCTGCGGCGGCGCGAACCCGAACTCCGCACCGAGACGATCCAGAAATTCCGACGACGGTTTTTCGTAGATCCCCATCGTGCGGTCGCCCTGCACGTTGGAGTGGCCGCGCACCGGGCAGGGGCCGGCACCGGGTTTGCCGATATTGCCGCGCATCAGCAGCAGGTTCATCAACATCTGGATAGTGGCGACGCTGCGCCGGTGCTGGGTGATGCCCATGCCCCAGCAGATGATCGTCGCATTGCTGTCGAGATACACCTGCGCCGCCTGTTCCAACTGGATCCGGGTCAGACCGGATTCGCGTTCGATATCAGCCCATTCGGCATCGCGCACGCTGTCGGCGACCGCATCGTAACCGTGGGTGTTCGCGGCGATGAACGCGCGGTCCAATGCCTCGGCATCGAGCGCATGCCGGTCAGATTCGCTGTCGGCGCGTTCGACGAGCACTTTCGACATGCCGATCGCCACTGCCAGATCGCCGCCGATCTTCGGCTGGAAATAATGCAAGGCGATCGCGGTCGAACCGCCGCTGAGCATTTCCGCAGGCGACTGCGGATCGGTGAAGCGCTCCAGGCCTCGCTCGCGCAGCGGATTGAACACCACGATCCTGCAGCCGCGTTTCGCCGCACTGCGCAATTCACCGAGCATGCGCGGGTGGTTGCTGCCCGGGTTCTGGCCGAACACGAAAATCGCGTCGGCCAGCTCGAAGTCGTCCAGCGTCACCGAACCCTTGCCGCTGCCGATCTGTTCGGTCATCGCCACGCCCGACGGCTCGTGACACATGTTCGAGCAGTCCGGCAGGTTGTTGGTGCCGTAGGCGCGGACGAACAGTTGATACAGGAATGCGGCCTCGTTCGAGGTGCGCCCGGACGTGTAGAAGATCGCCTCGTCGGGCGAGGCGAGGGCGTTCAGCGCTGCGGCGATTGTCGCGAATGCAGCGTCCCAGCCGATCGGCACATAGCGGTCGCTGGCTGCGTCGTAGCGCATGGGCCCGGTCAGCCTGCCCTGGGCTTCGAGGAATTGATCGCTCTGCTGCGCCAGCCACCCGACGCTGTGCTCGGCGAAGAAGGCCGCGGTGACGCGCTTGGACGTCGCTTCGTTGGCGACCGCCTTGACGCCGTTCTCGCAGAATTCAAAAGTGGAATGCGGGTTGCGGTCCGGCCAGGCGCAGCCCGGGCAATCGAAGCCGGTGGGTTGATTGGTGCGCAGCAGAGTACCGGGGCCGCGCAGCACCGCGTCCTGTCGGCGCAATGCCTGCCAGGAGGATTTCAGCGCGTCCCAGCCGCCGGCGGGCTTGTCGTACGGCTGGATCGGGGCGTCGTCGTCGCGGTGTTCTGCCATGCGGCCATCGTAGCGCAGCCGGGGTCTGGGTCTGAGTCTGGGTCTGGATCAGGCTGGACGCCGCGAACGCGGCCAGCGTAGATTGTCGGTTGGGCCATGTCGGGGATGGACGGGCCGTTTTTCCCTTTGTCCGCACGCCACAAGCAGATTCTTTTGTCCGAAGCCACCGCCAGTCTCGATACTGCTCTGAACCATGCATCGCGCCTGTTGGGCAGCGATCCCGAACTGGCCGGCCAACAGGCTGTCGAGATCCTGCGCGTGGTCGAAGGCCATCCGGCGGCCCTGCTGGTATTGGCGGCCTCGCATCGTCTGCGTGGCCATACCGACGCCGCGTTGCAGATCCTGCAGCCGCTGGCGCTGGGCCAACCGCGCGCCGCGCTGGTCCACTACGAATTGGGGCTTGCGCTGGGCCGCGCCGGCCGCGGCGATGAGGCGCTGGCCGCACTCCGCCGCGCGCTTGCGCTGAAGCCGGAACTTCCGCAGGCCTGGCTGGCGCTGGCCGATCATCTGCGCGGAATCGGCGATGCGGACGGCGCCGATGCCGCGTATCTGGCCTACGTCCGCCACTCCGCGCGCGACCCGCACCTGCTGCGTGCCGCCGAAGCGCTGGCCGACAATCGTCTGGCGGATGCCGAGGGGTCGCTGCGCGATTGGTTGAAACAGCATCCCACCGATGTCGCTGCCATCCGCATGCTCGCCGAACTGGCGGTGCGGGTTGGCCGCAACGATGAAGCGCTGATGCTGCTGGAACGCTGTCTCGAACTGGCGCCGGGTTTTCGTGAGGCGCGGCAGCACTATGCGCTGGTGCTGCATCGCGACCAGCATTCGGAAGCGGCGCTGGCGCAGCTGGATATTCTGCTTGCAGACGATGCCGGCAACCCCGGCTGCCGCATGCTCAAGGCGGCGATTCTCTGCCGCCTGGGCGGATACGATGCCGGCATCGCGCTTTACGAAGCGATTCTGCGTGAGTACCCGAACAACCCGCGCGTATGGATGAGTCATGGCCATGCGCTGAAAACCGCAGGGCGCCAGGATGCGGCCATTGCCGCCTACCGCCGCAGCATCGCGCTCGATCCGGGCTTCGGCGAAGCGTACTGGAGCCTGGCCAATCTCAAGACCTTCCGTTTCAGCGACGATGAAATCGCGGCGATGCGCACGCAGCTCGCGCGTGCAGACTCCGACAGCGAAACGCTTGCCGACGAGCATCGTTTCCATTTCGACTTCGCGCTCGGCAAAGCGCTGGAAGATCGCGCCGATTACGCCGATTCGTTTGCGCACTATGCGGCCGGCAATGCGCTGCGTCTGCGCACGATGCCTTACCGCGCCGGCGATACCAGCACCCGCGTGGCGCGCGCCAAAC
>JANOXT010000273.1:0-10530 GCA_031418555.1 Lysobacterales bacterium
GCCCACGCGACCAGCGAACCGGCGCCGGAGCCGCGGCCGGGGCCGACCGGAATACCGTGTTCCTTTGCCCAGTTGATGAAGTCCGCGACGATCAGGAAGTAGCCGGGGAACCCCATCGACACGATCACGCCCAGCTCGATGTCCAGCCGCGCGTCGTAGCTGGCGCGGTCGTGGCCCGCAGCCATTGGATATCTGCGCAGGCGTTTTTCCAGGCCGTCGCGCGCTTCGCTGCGGATCCAGCTGTCCAGCGTGTGGTCGCTGGGCACCGGGAATGCCGGCAGGTAGTACTTGCCCAGCGACAGTTCCAGATTGCAGCGTTTGGCGAGGTCGAACGCGTTGTCGATCGCGTCCGGCGCGTCCGCGAACAGCGCCGCCATCTCGTCGGTGGTTTTCAGGTATTGCTGCGCGGTGTAGTCGTGCGGGCGTTTCGGGTCATCGAGCACGCGTCCGGAGGAGATGCACACGCGCGCCTCGTGCGCCTCGAAACCATCGGCATCAAGGAAACGCACCTCGTTGCTGGCGACCACCGGCAGACTGCGCTCGGCGGCGGCGTGCAGCGCGAAGGCGTTGAACGGCGTTTCGGCCTCGAAGCCGCAGCGGGTCACTTCGATGTGCAGGCGGTCGTCGAAATGCCGCTGCCAGTCGGCGAGACTTTGCAGGGCGAGATCGGGACGATTGCCCGCGAGCAGCTGCCCGGCCTGGCTATGGCGGCCGGCCAGCGCGAACAGCCCGGCGTTCGCCTCCTGCAGCCACTGCGGCCGCACCATCACGCCGTCATGGCGCTGGCCTTCCATCCAGGCCCGGCTGAGCAGCCGGGACAGCGACAGATAGCCGCTGCGGTCGCGGCACAACAGGGTGAGTTTCCAGGGCGTCTCGTTGCCCTCCGCGACGCTGATATCGGCGCCGGCGATCGGCTTGATGCCCGCGCCCTCGGCAGCCTTGTAGAACTTGACCAGCGCGAACAGATTGTTGCGGTCGGTCATCGCGACCGACGGCTGGCCCTGCGCCACGCAGCGGCCGACAAGCTCCGGGATGCGGATCGTCGAGTCGGCGAGCGAATACTCGCTGTGCAGGTGAAGATGGACGAAGCGGGAGGACATCGGCGGGCCGGCGAACGCAGATCGGCAGGGTAGGGCGCCGGGGCGATGCGGGCAAGGCTTGACAGTGCAGGCGGAGACTAGATTCGAGCGCCCAGCGCGGCGCGCACCGGCGCGTAACTGCGCCGGTGTTCAGGGCAAGGCCCGTGCGCTGCGAGTGCGGCAAGATGCGCCGGGCTGGGATAGCCCTTGTGACCGTCGAAGCCGTAGTGCGGATACAGCGCATGCAGTTCGACCATGCGCCGGTCGCGCGCGACTTTGGCCAGGATCGAGGCGGCCATGATCGCCGGTTCGATGGCATCGCCGCCGATCAGCGCTTCCGCCGGGCAGGGCAGGTGCTGCGGGACCCGGTTGCCGTCGATGCGCGCCGCGTCCGCGCAAGGCGACAGGCCTTCCAGCGCGCGGCGCATACCGGTGAGGGTCGCTTGCAGGATATTGAGCCGGTCGATCTCGTCGCATTCGACGAATTCAATCCGCCACGCCAGCGCGCGTTCGACGATCAGCGGATACAGCGCTTCGCGCCGGGCTTCGCTGAGTTTTTTCGAATCGTTTAAGCCAGCGATCGGACGCTGCGGATCCAGAATCACGGCCGCGACCGAAACCGGGCCGGCCAACGGACCGCGGCCAGCTTCATCGACGCCTGCAATCCGCAGCAGGCGGGCAGGCGCGATCACGCTCGCAGGAGGATCGAAGAGGTCGCCGGGCTTTGCTTGACCCGCCGTCTGATAACGGCTCATGGCGCGATGGTGGGCGGCGTTGAGGCGTCGTGCGTCGCAGAGATGAGTTCGATCACCGCATCGGCGGCGCGGGCGGAGGCATTACGGCGCAGCTGCGTGTGCAGATCTCGAAGCGCGGCACCAGTGCGGCGGTCATTTCCGGCTGGCCGAACCAGCGCAGGCAGGCGGCGGCGAGTTTTTCGGGGATGCAGTCGTGCTGCAGCAGTTCGGGAATCAGCGGCGCATCCGCCAGCACGTTCGGCAGACTGACGAAGCGCGACTTGAGCAGGCCGAGCCGGGTCACGATACGGTAGGTCGTCGGCGAAATCATATGTCCAACCACCATCGGCCGCTTGCACAGCATCGCTTCGAGTGCAGCAGTGCCCGAGGCCAGCAGTACGACGTCGCTGGCGATCATCGCGCGCTGCGCGTCGCCATCCAGCACGCGCACCGCGAGCTGCGGATACAGCCGCAGCTGTTCGCGGATCGCAGCGTCGCACTGCGCGTTCGCCGCCGGCAGCAGAATCCGCAGTGCAGGGATCTGCTGCGCGATCAACGCCGCGGCGTCGAGAAAGACCGGCAGCATCTTCGCGATCTCGCCCAGCCGGCTGCCCGGCAGGAGGGCCAACACCGGTGCGTCCACCGCAACCGCCAGCGCATGGCGCGCTGCGCGACGCTCGGGTTCCAGCGGGATCGTATCCGCCAATGGATGGCCGACAAAGCGTGCATCCACATCATGCTTCGCGTAGATCGGCGGCTCCATCGGAAACAGGCACAGCACGCGGTCCGCGCTCTCGCCGATCTTGGCCGCGCGGTCCTCGCGCCACGCCCACACCGACGGACTGACGTAATGCACGGTGCGGATGCCGCGGCGCTTGAGCCATTTCTCCACGCCAAGATTGAAATCGGGCGCGTCGATGCCGATGAACACGTCGGGCTTCCACGCCAGTACGCGTTTGCGCAAACGCCAGCGCAGCCACAGCAGCCGCGGCAGATGCGCCAGCACTTCGGCCAAGCCCATGACGGCGAGTTCCTGACTGTCGTGCCAGGCATCGAGGCCGGCCGCGCGCATCTGCGGACCGCCGATACCGGTGAAGCGGGCATGCGGCAACCGCGACCGCAGCTCCGCGATCAAACCTGCACCCAGTTGGTCCCCGGAGGCTTCGCCCGCGACGAGGGCGATCTTCAGAGGCCCGGTCATCGCGCCATCGTCATGCGGAGTCAGCGCAACAGCGGCCGTTCGCCGCGCTCGATGAAATCGAGAAACGTGCGCACGTCGTCGCTGGTTTCGGCCAGCGTGGCGAGCTGCTGCTTGGCTTCGGCCAGATTGGCGCCGGACATGTACAGCGCGCGGTAGGCGCGTTTGATCGCCGACACGCGCTCGGTGTCGAAGCCGCGACGCTTGAGGCCTTCGCTGTTGATGCCGCGCGGCCGGCCGTAATCTTCCTGCGCCACCATCAAATACGGCGGCACATCGCCATTGACGAACGCACCCATGCCGATGAACGCATGCGCGCCGATCCGGCAGAACTGGTGCACGCCGGTGAAACCGCTGAGGATCACGTGATCGCCCACTTCGACGTGTCCGGCCAGCGTGGCGTTGTTCGAGAACACGCAGTGGTCGCCGACGCGGCAGTCGTGGGCGACGTGGGTATAGGCCAGAAACCAGTTGTGGCTGCCGATGCGGGTGATACCGCCGCCGCCGCCGGTGCCGCGGTTGATGGTGACGAACTCGCGGATGGTGTTGCCGTCGCCAATCACTAGCTCAGTGCGCTCGCCGGCGAATTTCTTGTCCTGGGGGTCGCCGCCGATCGCGGCGTGACCATGGATGCGGTTGTCGCGGCCGATCTTAGCGGGGCCCTGAACGCTGCAGTGCGGGCCGATGCGGGTGTTGTCGCCGATCTCGACCTCGGCACCGATCATCGTGAACGGGCCGATCTCGACGTTCGCGCCGATGCGCGCGTCCGGGTGGATCTGCGCGAGTGGACTGATGCCGGGGTGGCCCGTCGTCATGGTTCAGTCCTGCGCTTCGGCGCAGAGAAATTCTGCGCGCGCGGCTTCCTTGCCGTCGACGCTGGCGATCCCGCTGTACCACGCCATATTGCGGATGCGCCGTTTCAGCGACACCTCCAGCATCATCCGGTCGCCCGGGACGATCATCCTGCTGAAGCGCGCATTCTCGACCTTGACCAGATAAAACACCTTGTCTTTGACCTCAATGCCTTTGCTCAGCTGGTACAGCACGCCACCGGCCTGCGCCAGCGCTTCGATCACCAGCACGCCCGGCATTACCGGCTGCGCAGGGAAGTGGCCCTGGAAAAACGTTTCGTTGATGGTGAGATTCTTGAACGCAAGCACCCGCTTGCCGTGCTCGAATTCGACCACGCGATCGATCAGCAAAAACGGATACCGGTGCGGCAGGAGCTTCTGGATCTCAGCCGGGCCCATAGGCAGTGCGGGTTGCAAATCGGTATCGGGGGTCGCGCCGGTGTCGATCGATGTCATCAAGGTTCCTTGTCGCGCCTGCCGATTTCTCGGGCCAGAGCGTCGAGCTGTTTGAATCTGGCGGCGCTTTTGCGCCAGCTGCGGTTGTCCATCAGCGGCGTGCCGGACGAATATTCGCCGGGCTCGCGGATCGTGCTGGTGACCAGGCTCATCGCCGTGATCTCCGCCCGGTCGCACACGTCCAGATGGCCAAGGATACCCGCGCCGCCGCCGATCAGGCAGTAGCGGCCGATGGTGGCGCTGCCGGCGACCGCCGAGCAGCCGGCCATGGCGGTATGCGCACCGATGCGCGCGTTGTGGCCGATCTGGATCTGGTTGTCGAGGCGTACATCTTCTTCCAGCACCGTATCGTCCAGCGCGCCGCGGTCGATGGTGGTATTGGCGCCGATCTCGCAGTCGTCGCCGACGACCACGCCGCCGAGCTGCGGGACCTTCAGCCAGCGGCCGTGTTCCATCGCCAGTCCGAAGCCGTCCGCGCCGAGCACCGCGCCGGGATGGATCAGCACGCGTTGGCCCAGCCGTACCCGACGGACCAAGGTGATGCGCGCGGTGAGTTCGCAGCCGGCCCCGACCACGCAGTCTTCGCCAATCACGCAGCCCGGGCCGATGAACGCGCCGGATTCGATGCGCGAACGCGGACCGATGCTGACGAATGCGCCGATGCTGGCGCCCGCAGCGATGTGGGCCGAAGCATCGATCGCAGCGCTTGGGTGGATGCCCGCCTCGAATGCGGGCCGATGGTCGAACAGCGCGGCCATCTGCGCGAACGCGACATATGGATCTTTTGCGATCAGCGCATCGCCGGCATATCCCTCGGCGTCCTCGTCGCGCATCACCACCAGGCCCGCGCCGCAGTCGGCGAGCTGGCTGCGATAGCGCGGATTGGCGAGGAAGGCGAGCTGCGATGCGCCGGCGCGGGCGAGCGTGGCGACCCCGTCGATGCGGCGATCGCCGTCGCCGCGCAGGATCAGACCGAAGCGGTCGGCCAGCGCTGCGGCGGTATGGTGAAGGGTCGACATGGGGCGTGCCGTCCGCGGCTCAGCGCGTCGCGGTCAGAACGCGCCGCCGAAGGTGAACTGCAGCCGCTCCAGATCGTCGGTCTCTTCGCTGCGTAGCGGGAACGAGTAGCTGATCGAGATCGGGCCGACCGGCGCGCGCCACAGCAGGGCGACGCCCGCCGATGCGCGCAGTTCGCCCACATCGACACTGTCGACGTTCTTGAACACGTTGCCGGCGTCGAGGAACGCCGAGACCCGCGCCGCGGGCGTATCCAGCAGCGCCGGGAAATACATTTCCAGCGAACCTACCGTCTTCACCGCGCCGCCGATCGGCTGGCGGAAGCTGCTGCCGTTGGCGAAGTCGACCGGACCCAGCGTGTTGTCGCGGAAGCCGCGCACCGAACGCACGCCGCCGGCGTAGAAATTCTCGAAGAACGGCAAACCTGTGCCGATCAGCGCGCGGTCGAGCGTGCTGTTGGGCCCGCAATCGGCATCGGAATACGTTTTGCGCGGAATGGGCGGCGGGCTGCCTTCGCTGAAGCACACGATGCGCACGGCATCGCTGCCGTAGCTGTCGCCGTAGCCCAGCTGCGCGCGGGTATTGAGCACCATGTAGCGGTTCAACGGCCAATACTTCGAAAACTCGTAATTGAGCTTGAAATACTGGGCGGTGGAGCCGGGCAGCGTGACTTCAGCCGAAAGTTTCTGATAGGTGCCGTAGGTCGGTGTGAAGAAGTCGTTGCGGGTGTCGCGCGCCCAGCCCAGCTCGGCGCGCCAGGAGTGGAACGTGCTCTGGCCGAATGCATCGATGTAATCGGTCACCGACTGCGGCGAACCGAACGAGGACAGGATCTGGTTGCGGTCGATGCCGAACACCAGCGACACGCTGTCGTTCTCGGTCAGAGGCAGGCCGAGTACCGCCTGCGCCGCAGCGCTGGTGCTGGAGTACTGCGCGGTGTTGAAGTCGGAGTTGTCGAATTCGCGCCACCACATGTTGTAGCCCAGCGACAGGCCTTCATCGGTGAAATACGGATTCAGGAAAGAGAACGAATAGCGCTGCAGATACGTATTGCGCTGCACTTCCATGCTGATCTGGTTGCCGGTGCCCAGGAAGTTGTTCTGCGAGAGCTGCAGGGTGGTGGTCAACCCGGACAGCTGCGAAAAACCGAAGCCGAAGGTAAAGCTCCCCGACGTGGTTTCCTTGACGTTGAACACCACATCGACCTGGTCGCTGCTGCCGGCCACCGGTACGGTTTCGACATCGACCGACCCGCTTTCGAAGAATCCCAGACGCTGCAGGCGCACTTTGGAGCGGTCGATGGCGGCCTGCGAAAACCAGGAGCCTTCGAACTGGCGCATCTCGCGGCGCAGCACTTCGTCGGTGGTGCGGGTATTGCCCTTGAAGGCGATCCGGCGGACGGTGACGCGCGGGCCGGGCACGACCTGAAGATTGATCGCGACCGTGCGCTTTTCGCGGTTGATGTCCGGGATGGGATTCACTTCGGCGAAAGCGTAGCCGATATTGCCCAGCGCCGCGGTGATCGAATCGGAGGTCAATTCCAGATAAGTGCGCGAGAAGGTCTGGCCCTCCTTGACCAGCACATATCGCTCGATCTGCTCTTTCGACAGCACGGTATCGCCGGTCACTTTCACGTCGGACAGCGTGTAGATCTCGCCTTCGGTCATGCCGGCGGTGACGAACATGTCCTTCTTGTCCGGACTGATCGCCACCTGGGTGCTGTCGACGCTGAAGTCGACATAGCCGCGGTCCAGATAGAACTCGTTGAGTTTTTCGAGATCGCCGGTGAGTTTTTCGCGGGAATACTGGTCGTCGCGGCGGTACCAGCTGAGCCAGTTGCTCTCGCTCGACTCCCAGCGCTCGCGCAGCACGTCTTCCTCGAATTTCTCGTTGCCGGTCAGATTGATGTGGCGGATCCGCGCGGCCTTGCCTTCATTGACGTTGATGGTCACATCGACGCGGTTGCGGTCGAGGCGGGTGATGGTCGGATTGATCTCGACGTTGTACTTGCCGCGATTGTTGTAAGCGCGGTTGAGTTCCAGCGTGACCCGGTCCAGCGCCAGGCGGTCGTAGGTTTCGCCCTCGGCGATGCCGATTTCCTTGAGATTGGTCATCAGATCTTCGGTCTTGATGTCCTTGTTGCCCGACAGCGTCAGCGTATTGATCGCGGGACGTTCGGTGACGGCCACCACAAGGATGCTGCCCTCGCGGTCGATGCGGATGTCCTCGAAAAAGCCGGTCTTGTACAGGGCGCGCATGGCATCGCCGATGCGGGCGGAATCGATCGTATCGCCGCGCTCGATCGGCAGATACGTGAAGACGGTGCCGGCGCCGATGCGCTGCAGGCCGTCGATACGGATATCGGAGACGGTGAAGCTGGACGTGGAGGGCGCGGATGCGGTTTGCGCCAAAGCGGACGCGGTGTGGAGCGAAGCCAGACTCGTGGCAAGGGCAAGGGCCAACAGGCGGCGGGGTGGCGTGCGCGTCATCAAATACGTCCAGTTATGCGGCGGGGTTGAAGCGGATGGATCGGCGTGCGGTGGAGCGGAACATCTGCAATCTGCAAAAACGCGGGCTGCCGTTCCATCGGCATGACATCAACCGGCATGACATCAACCGGTATGACGTCAGTGGGCATGACGTCGATAGGCGTGACGTCGGTCGGCGTAACGTCGACAGGCAAGATCTGCGTCGACACAAGCTTTCATCGGCCCCCGACAGCGGTGTGGCTTGCTGTCGCCGGCCGCCGATCGGCGTCATTGGATCAATCGTTGCAAGTCGTTGAAAAAGGCCAGACCCATGAGCCCCAACAGCAACACAAGCCCGACATATTGCCCGGCCGCCATCGCACGGTCGCTTAACGGCCGGCCCTTGATCAACTCGATAAGGTAATACAGCAGGTGCCCTCCATCCAAGACCGGAATGGGCAGCAGGTTGAGGATTGCCAGGCTCAGACTGAGCGCAGCCAGCAGACTGAGGTACCAGGCCACCCCGTTTTTGGCGTAAGCGTTGGCGGCCTGGGCGATGCCGATCGGGCCCGAAACGGTGTTCTTCAGCGCCAGCTGGCCGGTAAAAGCGCGCTTGAACATGGCAAACAGCTGGCTGGTCTGGAACCAGGTCTCGCGCAGCGCCGCCGGAAACGCCTGCAGCGGACCGAAACGCAGCACCGCGTCCTTGGGAACCTTGCCTGCGTCGGCAGGCTCCACGCCGAGCAGCCACACCGGGGCGCTGTCTGCGGCAGCGGCGGGCCGGCGCCCCGACTTGGGAACGATGTCGACCGTGAGCGGTGCGCCGTTGCGGACCAGATCGACCTTGCCGCCGCCGCTGGCGCCGATCAGCGCGACCAGGGGCGACATGTCGGTCCAGTACTGCACCGGCGCGCCGCCGATGGCCACGATCCTGTCGCCCACCTGCAGGCGACCCTCGCCTGCGGATCCGGCGGTGATATTGCCGATAACGGCCGGCTGCATGTCATGCCGCGCGATGATGCCGATGGCGCCGAGGGTCCGGAACAGATCGTCGCCTTTCGGTAATTGGGCGAAATCGACCCTGCGGGTAGTCTCGACGCCCTCGGCGGTCCGGATCCGCACGGGTACCTGCCCACGGTCGATGGCGGAGGTCACCAGCGCCATGCTGGCCTCGGTCCAGGTGGGGGTGTCGCGCTCGCCGATGGCAAGCAGCGTGTCGCCGCGGCGCAGTCCGGCCTGCGCGGCGATGCCCTGCACCTGACCGACCACCGGTGCGTAGTCCGGGCGGCCGATGACGAACATCAGCCAGAACAGGGCGATGCAGAGGATGAAATTCGCGAAAGGCCCGGCGAAGCTGATCAGCATCCGCTGCCAGACCGGCTTGTGGTCGTGCGACTGGGCGCGCTCCTCAGGCGAGACCGTGGTCTTGCGGTCGATGAGGTCGTGTTCGCCCAGCATCCTGACGTAACCGCCCAGCGGGATGGCGGCGACCACCCATTCGGTGCCGTCCTTGCCTTTGCGCATCCACAGCGGCTTGCCGAAGCCCACCGAGAACCGCAGCACTTTCACGCCGCAGCGCCGCGCGACCCAGTAATGGCCGAACTCGTGGAAAGTGACCAGGATGCCGAGCGCGACGACCAGCCACCACGCGGAACTCAGTATGTCTAACATGCGCTCACCTTGCGGGAAATGGCGTCGAGGGTTGTCGCGCGCGCGCTGGCGTCAGCGGCAAGCAGGGCAGTCAAGGAATCGGCGGGGGCGTGCGTCATGCGCTGCAGCGCTTCTTCGACCAGCGCCGGGATGGACAGGAAACCGATCCGGCCCTGAAGAAAGGCTGAAACGGCTTCTTCGTTGGCCGCGTTCAACGTCGCTGGAGCGGTGCCGCCGGCTTCCAGTGCGGCATAGGCCAGACGCAGACACGGGAACGCATCATAGTCCGGTGGCTCGAAATCGAGCCTGCCATGTGCGAGCAGGTCGAGCCCGGCGACGCCGGAAACGATGCGCTCGGGCCATCCGAATCCGACCGCCAGGGCGGTGCGCATATCCGGCAGACCCAGCTGCGCCAGCATCGAGCCGTCGACGAATTCGACCAGCGAATGGACCAGGCTCTGCGGATGCACCAGCACATCGATGCGCGCGCCGGGTAGACCGAACAGATGGTGCGCCTCGATCACTTCCAGGCCCTTGTTCATCAGCGTGGCCGAGTCGACCGAGATCTTTGGGCCCATCGACCACTTGGGATGCGCTATCGCCTGCGCCGGCGTGACTTCAGCCAGCTCAGCGCGTGAACGGCCGCGGAACGGGCCGCCGGAGGCCGTGAGTTGGATCCGCTTCAAACCGGCGTGCGCTTGGGCATTCGGCAGGCATTGGAAGATCGCGTTGTGCTCGCTGTCGATCGGGACGATGGTGCTTCCGGCCTCGCGCGCCGCTGCGGTCAGCAGGGCGCCGGCCAGCACCAGGGATTCCTTGTTCGCCAGCAGCAGACGCTTGCCGGCGCGCGCGGCGGCCAGCGTGGACGACAGTCCGGCGGCACCGACGATGGCCGCGACCACGGTGTCGCTGTAGTGGTCGGCGGCGAGCGCATCGATCGCGGCCATACCGGCATGGGCTTCAGTGTCGAGGCCGGCTGCGCGCAGGCCGTCGCGCAGCGCGAGATAGGCGCTGTCGTCGGCGATGGCGGCGTGCGCGGGCCGGTGGGTGCGGCACAGCGCGATCAGCGCATCGACG
>JANOXT010000274.1:0-5912 GCA_031418555.1 Lysobacterales bacterium
TACGCTCGGAGAAGTACTTGTAGTCGTACAGCACGGGGCTGCCTTCCACTTCCTTGCGGCCGATGCGGCGGTTGAACTTCATCCGGCCCACGCCCGACAGGTCGTAGCGCTCGAAGGTGAAGAACAGGTTGTGGAACAGGTTCTGCGCGGCGTCCTTGGTCGGCGGCTCGCCGGGACGCATCATGCGGTAGATCTCGACCAGCGCTTCAAGCTGGGTCTTGGTCGGATCGATGCGCAACGTATTGGAAATGAACGGGCCGCGATCAAGGTCGTTCACCCACAGGGTGCCGACGGCGTCGATGCCGAACTTGCGGAACTTGTTGAGGTGATCGTCGCCGATCTCGTCGTTGGCGGTCGCGATCAACTCGCCGGTGTTGGCGTCGATCACGTCGTGCGACAGAATCCGGCCGACCAGATAATTGTCCGGCACCGCAAGCGCGACGACGCCGGCCTGCTCAAGCTGCTTCACGTGGCGCGCGGTGATGCGCTTGCCGGCTTCGACGATGACCTTGTCGCCGTCGGCAAGATCGAAGTCGAGGGTTTCGCCGCGCAGACGCTCGGGCACCAGCTCAAGCTGGACGCCTTCGGGCAGGATATGGAAGGTGTTGATCTCGAAGAACTGGTGCAGGATTTCCTCGTTCGAGTAGCCCAGCGCGCGCAGCAGGATGGTGACCGGCAGCTTGCGGCGGCGGTCGATACGCGTGAACACCGCGTCCTTCGGGTCGAACTCGAAGTCCAGCCATGAGCCGCGATACGGAATGATGCGGGCGCTGTACAGCAGCTTGCCCGAGCTGTGGGTCTTGCCGCGGTCGTGATCGAAGAACACGCCCGGCGAGCGGTGCAGCTGCGAGACGATGACGCGCTCGGTGCCGTTGACGATGAAGGTGCCGTTGTCGGTCATGAGCGGAATCTCGCCCATGTAGACCTCCTGCTCTTTCACGTACTTCACGGCCTTGCTCGACGATTCCTTGTCATAGATCACCAGACGCACGGTCACGCGCAGCGGGGCGCCGTAGCTGAGGCCGCGGTTGCGGCACTCGCGCTCGTCGAACACCGGGTCGCCGAGCTTGTAGCCGACGTATTCCAGCGCGGCGTAACCGTTGTAGCTGGTGATCGGGAACACAGACTTCAGCGCGGCGTGCAGGCCGCGATCTTCGCGCTTGGTGGGCTCGGCGTCGGCCTGGAGGACTTCGCGGTAGGAATCCACCTGGATGGCGAGCAGGAACGGCACCTCGAGAATCGAACGGCGCTTGCCGAAGTTCTTGCGGATGCGCTTTTTCTCGGTGAACGAGTAATGCGTCGAATGCGCTGTGGTCATGGGAGAAAGGCCTCTCAGCTTGAATATCGTTGTCCCGTCGCAGCGTGATTACGTACAGCTGCGTCCGGAAGGGATGGGGTTGTTGAAACCCGCATCCCGAGTTAAATCGCCAGTGGGAAGTCGCTGGTATTGCCGGCACCAGCACGCCTTCTCCCGCTACTTCCGACTGTCGACTCGCTTTGCTTTCGGGTAAATCTTGCAACCAACTTCAACGGACGAAGGCCGGGAGCTTTCGCCCCCAGCCCTGGTCTGCGGTCATGCCCGCCGAAGCGGACATCCAACGGCTTCCGTTCCGAAGCCGTTGGACCCCGGAACACCGCACGTCCGTGCGATGTCCAGGATGACAGCGTGACGCTTACTTGACTTCGACCTGCGCGCCAGCGGCTTCCAGGTCTTTCTTGAACTTCGCGGCATCGTCCTTCGACACGGCATCCTTGACGGTCTGCGGGGCGCCTTCGACGAGATCCTTTGCTTCTTTCAGGCCCAGGCCGGTGATGGCGCGGACGGCCTTGATGACTTCGACTTTCTTTTCGCCGATCGCCTTCAGGACGACGGTGAATTCGGTCTGTTCTTCGACCGGAGCCGCGTCGGCGGCCGGACCGGCCATCATGACCGGAGCAGCGGCGGTGACGCCGAACTTTTCTTCGATGGCCTTGACCAGCTCCATCACTTCCATCAGGGTCTTGCCGGCAACGGCGTCGACGATCTGTTCGTTGGTAAGAGACATTGTTGATTACCTCTGGATTTGATTTTTGGTATGAGGCTTCGCGGCGTCAGCCGGACGAAACCTTCAGGACATCGAACTCAAGCTTCAGCCGGGGCTTCGCCAGCCGGATCGACCGCCGCAGCAGCCGGCACGTCGGCCGATGCTTCAGCAGCAGATTCGGCCACCGGTTCAGCCGGGGCTTCGGCAACGACTTCTGCCGGAGCGACGTCGCCGCCGCCCTGCTGGTCGGCCACGGCCTTGATCGCGCGGGCCAGCATGCTCGCCGGTTCGGCCAGGACGCGCGCCAACATGGCGAGGGCCTGATCACGGGTCGGCAGCGATGCCAGCACTTCGACGTGACTGCCGGGGTACAGCTGGCCGCCGACGGCGACCACCTTGGCCTGCAGCTTGTCGTTGCCTTTGGCGAACTCTTTGATCAGGCGACCGGCGGCGCCGGGCTCCTCGATCGAAAACGCATACAGCAGTGGGCCGACGAGCTTGTCCTGGACAACTTCGTATTCGGTGCCCGCCACAGCGCGCGAGGCCAGCGTGTTCTTGACGACTTTCAAGTACACGCCGCTTTCGCGGGCCTTCTTACGCATCGCGGTCATTTGCGCGACCGTGGTGCCTGCGTATTCGGCTGCGATCAACGAGTGCGCTTTCGCGGCGATTTCCGCCACTTCGGCCACTACGTCTTGCTTCTGGGTGAGATTCAGAGCCATATGCACTCCTCATGTGAACTCCGCTTACGGCTCCTGCCGCTTGCGGTCCCGGACGGCATCGATCCTTCGACGCCGGGGACGCGGAATGCGTCCCGGTGGCGGCCCTTCACAGAGTTTCAAATCGCGAAACGTCCAGAGGGGGCGGCACCATCTGCGCAGGTCGATCCTTTACGGATGCGATTAAGCGACCCCGCTTGCGACACCACGATTCCTTGCTGTACGGGTGACCGCCGGATGACTCCGGCAGAGCGAGCTTCCATGCCCGTGGGTATCGCGCGCTGACCGCGCCTGCGGTCTTTGACGGCGATCGCGTCAGGCCGAAGCCGTTCGCGATGCCCTCAAAATTTGGTATCGGGACTGAAGTCCCTCCTACACAACTGCGTAGGAGCGGCTTCAGCCGCGAAAATTATTTCAGCGTCAGCGACGACTGGTCGACGGTGACGCCGGGGCCCATCGTCGAGCTGACCGATACTTTCTGCAGATAGGTACCCTTCGCGCTGGACGGCTTGGCCTTGATCAGGTCGAGCAGCAGCGCCTGCAGGTTTTCCTTCAGCTTCTCGCTGTCGAAGTCCGCCTTGCCGATGGTGCAGTGGATGATGCCGGCCTTGTCGGTGCGGTAGCGCACCTGACCGCCCTTGGCGTTTTTCACGGCTTCGCCTGGGTTGGCCGATACCGTGCCGACCTTCGGGTTCGGCATCAGGCCGCGCGGGCCGAGCACCTGACCCAGCTTGCCGACGACGCGCATGGCATCCGGGGTCGCGATCACGACGTCGTAGTTCAGGTCGCCGGCCTGCATTTTTTCGGCGAGATCATCCATACCGACAATATCGGCACCGGCGGCCAGGGCTTCATCGGCCTTCGCGCCTGCGGGGCAGAACACCGCCACGCGTACCGACTTGCCGGTACCGGCGGGCAGCACGGTGGAACCGCGCACCTGCTGATCGGACTTCTTGGCATCCACGCCAAGGCGTACGGCCACGTCGATCGATTCGACGAACTTGGCCTTGGTGGCCGTCTTCACGATCTTGATCGCGTCGTCGAAGGGATAGGTTTTGCCCGGAGCAACGGCGCCGAGAATCGCTTTCTGTCGTTTGTTCATCGCCATGATCTCAACCCTCCACCACGAGACCCATCGAACGGGCAGAGCCCGCGATGGTCTTTACTGCCGCTTCCAGGTCGGCCGCCGTCAAATCCGCTTCTTTCGCCTTGGCGATGTCTTCGAGCTGCTTGCGGGTGACTTTGCCCACCTTCTCGGTGTTCGGACGCTTCGAGCCGGACTGGATGCCGGCGGCCTTCTTCAGCAGCACCGATGCAGGGGTGCTTTTAGTGATGAAGGTGAAGGTACGGTCGGAGTACGCGGTGATGATGACCGGCGTCGGCAGACCCGGCTCCAGCTTGGAGGTCGCAGCGTTGAACGCTTTGCAGAACTCCATGATGTTCAGGCCGCGCTGACCCAGCGCGGGACCGACCGGCGGCGAGGGGTTGGCCTGACCGGCCTTCACCTGCAGCTTGATGTAACCAACAACTTTCTTTGCCATGTGATTGACTCCTGGAGTTCATGCGTCTGCACGTCGTGTCGACTGCGGGACTCCTCCGTTGGTTGATACATGGAGACGGCAGGCGGGAGAGGGGAAGCAAAGCTTGACGCTTTACTTATCCCGTCTGCCGTCTCCCGTCTCCCCGCCTGGTCAGGCCTTCTCGACCTGACCGAATTCCAGTTCCACCGGCGTGGCGCGACCGAAGATCAGCACCGACACGCGCAGGCGACTCTTTTCGTAATTCACTTCTTCGACAACGCCATTGAAATCGTTGAATGGGCCGTCGACCACGCGGACCATCTGGCCCGGCTCGAACAACACCTTGGGCTTGGGCTTTTCGACGCCGTCCTGCACGCGCTGCAGGATCGCATCGGCTTCGGTATCGCGGATGGGGAGCGGGCGGTCGGCGGTACCACCGATGAAACCCATGACCTTCGGCGTCTCCTTCACCAGATGCCAGCTTTCGCTGTCCATTCGGGGAATGCCGGCTTCGTCATGCGTCGCGATCTGCACCAGCACGTAACCCGGGAAGAACTTGCGCTCTGAACGGCGCTTCTGGCCGGAGCGCATTTCGATCACTTCTTCGGTCGGGACCAGCACTTCACCGAACTTGTCCTCCATACCGGTGCGGGCGATGCGGTCACGCAGGGCCTGAGCCACCGACTTCTCGAAACCGGAATACGCGTGCACGACATACCAGCGTTTGAGGACTTCTGAATTGTTCACTTGGATCTCCATCAGGTCCCGAGAAGCGCTTTCACGCCCATTTGAATCAACCAATCGAACAGCGCCAGGATCAAACTCATGATGATCACGACCACGATCACCACCCAAGTCGTTCGAGTGGTTTCCTGACGGGTCGGCCACACGACCTTGCGCAGTTCGAATCGCGATTCGCCGAGGAAGTCGCGGGTCTGCGCGCCTTTGACCGTCGTCATGAACAGGACTGCGCCGGCAATCAGGCCGCCGATGACCGCCATTACACGGGCTACGGTCGGCCATTGGCCATTGAACCAGTAAAACGCGAAGATGCCGGCAGCCACGAGCAGCAGCGCCAGCACATATTTCGCGATGTCGCCGGCGGATCCGCCGGATTTCGATTGTTCGACTCTGCTGTTCAAATCTTTGCCGCCTTGTTGCGGTGCGTTCTGCGCGATATACCGACCGTACAGACCGGACATCTCACGAAACGTTCCGCTGATGTGGCACGCCAGGAGGGACTCGAACCCCCAACCTGCGGTTTTGGAGACCGCTGCTCTGCCAATTGAGCTACTGGCGTGTATTTAAAAAAACGCGCGCATGAAAAATGTTGGCTGAAGAAATACTCGGCTTTCTTAGACGGCGACGGCGAGCCGTCTCCGGCTCGCCTTGCTTGTCATTCCGAGTGCAGCAAAGCCTCTGCTTTCAGGCAACAACAGACCCTTCACTTCATTCAGGATGATGCACTGGTCAATGCGAGCGCGCTCTAAGCGCTCGCGTCGTCAGCGAATCACTTGATGATCTTCGCCACCACGCCAGCGCCAACCGTACGGCCGCCTTCGCGAATCGCGAAACGCAGACCTTCGTCCATCGCCACCGGGTTGATCAGGCTCACCACCATCTTCACGTTGTCGCCAGGCATCACCATC